>SVNO01000060.1 GCA_015066845.1 Ruminococcus sp.
TTTTCAGGGTTGAATCAAAAAAATAGTCCTGTGGACTGTTTTTTTGAGAGGGGCACTTTTTTGCAAAAAAGTGCCCCTACCTATTCTCTTAGTATGCCGCGCCTTTGTGCCCTTGGGCACAAAAATGTTTTTTCGACAAGCTGACTCTCCCTTGATGGATTTCAAAGGGCAGTTATCTGGGAACTCTCCCCCAGAAATTTGCGCATTTCCCACAAATTCCCATCCCCTCTTTTGTCTATTCCTTACAAAATCTAAAATCTCCCTTGACAGATGCCTTAACTGTATGGTATACTATAACTGTACTAAGATAGATAATACACCTAAGACGGAGGAATGGAAAGGAGGAATACCATGTTTGATATTGATTTGATGAGCCGTACCCCCATTTATGAACAGCTCTATAAAAAAGTAGTTGAGCTGATTCTCAAAGGCGTACTCTGTGAGCAGGATAAACTCCCCAGTGTGCGCAGCCTTGCCACTGACCTGAGCGTCAACCCCAATACTGTCGCAAAGGCTTACAATCTGCTCGAACGTGATGGCATCATCTATTCACTTGCCGGCCGCGGCAGCTTTGTCGCAAAACCCGACAAATTACTGACGCAGGAACATATCCTCAAGAATTTTGATAATGCAGTAGCAGAAGCAGTGGATATGGGCATTACAGCGCAAACCCTGAAAGAAAGAATTGACGATGTAGAAAAACAACGCAGTAAGGAGGCAGAAGTATGATAAAATTACAGGGTACTGTCAAGAAATTCGGCGATTTTACCGCACTTGACGGCGTGGATCTTGAAATCCCCAAAGGCACGGCATTCGGTCTGCTCGGCTCGAATGGTGCAGGTAAATCCACCATTCTCCGCCTGCTCAGCGGTATCTATCAGCAGGAGGCAGGCGAAGTTCTCATTGACGGAGAAACCGTATTCGATAATGTCGAAACCAAACAGAAAGTGTTCTTCATCAATGACGAAACCATCCAGTTCGGCGGTTATACCCTGCTGGAACTGAAAAAATTCTATCAGCAGTTCTATCCGAGCTTCTCCGAGGAGATTTTCCAGAAGCTCCAGTCGGCAATTGATTTGCCCCTGAATAAGAAAATCAGCAAGTTTTCCAAGGGTATGAAGCGTCAGGCAATCGTCATTGTCGGTCTTGCCTGCTGTACCCCCTATTTGCTCCTCGATGAAGCATTTGACGGACTTGACCCGACCATGCGTATCATTGTCAAGAAAATGATCGTGGACGCAATGTGCGAGCGTGAGCTGACAGTCATCATTTCTTCCCATAATCTCAAGGAAATCAACGAAATGTGCGATACCGCAGCACTCCTGCACAAGGGAAAAATCGTCTTTCATCGTGAGCTTGACAGCTTCAAGGGCAGCGTACATAAAATTCAGGTTGTCTTTGCCGACCGTGACCGCGAATATACACGCGAGGACTTCAAGGATGTGCCGGAGATCCTGCATTTTGAACGGACGCAGAGTATCTATCACATCATCGCAAAGGGTGAGGAGGATACCATCCGCAAGGCACTTGCCCCCTATGATCCCATTGTAACAGACCTTATCCCCCTGTCACTGGAGGAAATCTTTATCTATGAACTGGAGGTGCTTGGCTATGACAGCAAAGTCTTCAATTAACCCGATGGCTGTGCGGAATCTCCGCAGCACTGTCAGAGAAAACAAAAAGCTGATGATCGTCATCTGCATTCTGCATCTGCTCGGTATCCCCATGGGTTCGCTGGCACTTGTGATTCAGTACTGGCTGGAAAACCTCCAGCGTGATAACATCTACTATTCCACTTACATTGATTTGAGTGGCTATGCCGTCACAGCCATTTGCTGTCTGGCTGCGGCTCTGCTGGTCGGCATCACCGTTGCAACAAACGTATTTCAGGAGTTATGGAAGAAAACGCGCGTGGATATGACCTATTCCCTCCCCATGACCGGCTCACAGCGGTTCTTCAGCCACTACCTCGCCGGCGTGACCATCTATGTACTCCCCTATCTCGCAGCCTGCATTCTCGGCTGGATCATCCTGCTCACAGGCGGTCTGGTCATCAATTTCGAGACTGCCGCAGCGCGTCAGGAATACTTTGAAGCCATTCTCACCTATTTCTCCATGGGTTCAGCCGGCGTACTCCTGCTGATGGTGCTCTACTATACACTGACCGTACTGGTTGTCACCTGCTGCGGCGCATTGTTTGACAGCATCTATACCACGCTCCTGCTCAATGGTCTGATTCCCGGCACCATGGCAGCCGTTATCGGCGTTGCAGCCAGCACAGTCAGCAGCTTCGATTTCGCCTACCTCTGGTACCCGATCGGCTATACAAGTCCGGCAGGCGGTCTGATTTATCTGCTTTTCCTGCTCGATGGGAATTTGCTGTACAGCAACAGCTACGGCGCAGTGGCAGCCTCGGAGGCAACCACGCACGGTATGGTTCCGGCATTCCTGCGCTGGGCAGTTGTCTTTGCCCTTGTCATTGCAGCTGTGCTCGTTCTGGCATGGCAGCTCTACAAAAGACGGCGCGCTGAATCCATCGGTCAGCCCTTTGTGTACAAGATGATTTACTTTGTCATGCTCATTCTGCTGACTGTCCTGATTCTCTCCCTGACTTCCGCCGGTCTTACCGGTGCAGCCATCCTCTTTGCCGGCATTGTGTTCCTCATCATGGAGGTCGTCCGCAAGCGCGGCTTCCGGAAATTCTGGCTGTCCATCCTCAGCTACATCTGTGTAGCAGCCATCGTTATCGGCATGTTCAAGGTGGTTGAAGTCACCAAGGTATTCGGTACAGCCTACCGCATTCCGCCGGCATCCACAGTCACCTCGGTCAAAGTGGAATTCCATACTGAGGACTACATGGACATTTCACTGGAATACACCGATAAGGACATCATCCGCAGGGTGCAGGAGCTGCACAAGGACATCATTGCCAACGAAAAGGAATACGGCGACAGTATGACACCTGTCAACGACAGAATGCGCGAGGCAGACTGCAAGATGCTGTGCTATGACTATGACGAGCAGCTGTCCATGGAGAGCTATTACGAACGCTATATCTACCATCTGGAAGATCCGGAGGAGATGCAGAAGGCGGAACGGCTTCAGTATGACAGCTACAGCTACTTCACAGAAGAAATGCTGGAGAACTTGACGTACGATTATGTGTACGAAAAGGACTTGGATATCACATATTACACCGCATCCGGTTCCCTTGTGCACCGTACTTACGGCGTCAACCCCGACCAGTATTATACACTGCTTGACATTGTATGGGGCACGGAGCTGTATGCACAGGCATATGCGGACAGCTTCTATGAGTATCTGGAAAGCAGCAACACCATTTATGATGAAGAAAAAAAGGAACATGTGCTGAGTCTGTACGGCGAAATCAATCTGGAGCTGGGATCTGTGAATCATACTGTATATTTCCACGGCTCAGAGAATGTACTGCAAAAGCTGCGTGACGCATATTATGAAGATATGCTGACCATCAAGCCCACGAACACGGGCGGAATGTACGGAGAGTATCATAACCACCCCATCTGGAACAATTGCACACGCACCATCGCACTGCTTGAGGACATGGGCATGAAGCCGTTCAACACAGGGGAGAAGATTGGCTATGTGGACGCAGAAAATGCAATGGCACATGAAGCAGAATACTTCGGCTGCTCAAATTATAACAGCAACATGCAGGTAATGGACATCTGCCTGTTTGCGCCGGAGGATATTGTCTATCCGTCCGAGAAGGGTGCAGCCTACATTGGCGATGAAGCCCTGTATCTGCGAAACGGCGCGGACTTTGCGTATAAGGATAGCTATACCATGATCTATCCGGAAATCTCCATGCAGGAACTGTATCCGGAGCTGTACGACCTGCTTTCCGTAGCGGTACGCGATCAGCTGATGGGTGATTGTTACATGCTGTGGATCAACGGAATGCCGTGGGCAATTCCGCAGGAACATGCCGACCTTGCCGAAGCAGTCATTGCCAAGGGCAGCGGTTATGCGGAAGCGAAAAATGAGGATTGGGAAGAGTATTATAATGAACTCTACAATCTCATGTATGGGAATTCCTACTACGGCGGGTACTATGACGAATTTGGCAATGCATCCGGCATGTGAGTATAAAAGAAAGGACTCCACTGTAAAGGTGGAGTCCTTTCAGTCCGTCGAAAAATAGCCCTATTATGCCGGAGGCAATGGAAAAGTTTTTGGTCGAGCTTTTTGCAAAAAACTCCCCCTGACTGTTCTCTCATACTAATCTTCCAAATAATAGTAGAAAAAGCGGGATTCGGGGGTGCAACCCCCGCATATCCCTCCCCCGCTTTGCGGGGGAGGTGCCGCCGAACGGCGGCGGAGGGGGCAGGCTTTGGGATGCTATCCCCAGAAAAAAGACTTTCTCAACAAACAAAGGACTCCACCGTAAAAATGGAGTCCTTTTTCATACATGAACAACTATTACTTAACCGGCACGATCCAACCAAACGGATCTTCCAATCTGCCCCACTGGATGCCCGTCATGGTGTCGTAAATTCTCTGGGAAATTTCGCCAATCTTGTTGCCGCCGATTTCCATCACCTTGTCACCCCATTTGAGATGACCAACGGGGGAAATAACCGCTGCCGTACCCGTGCCGAATACCTCCTGCAACTTGCCCTCGTCATATGCCTTCGCCACTTCCTCAATGGTAATGCGGCGTTCCGTTACCTTCAAGCCCCAGCTTTCGCACAGCTGAATAACGGATTTTCTTGTAATACCGGGGAGAATTGAGCCTTGCAGCTGCGGTGTCACTACTTCGCCGTCAATGACGAAGAAAATGTTCATCGCGCCAACTTCCTCAATGTATTTCTGCTCCACACCATCAAGCCAGAGCACCTGAGAATAATTCTGCTTGTGTGCCTCATCCTGACCGATCAGGGATGCTGCATAGTTGCCGCCGGTCTTGACATAACCCATACCACCACGCACTGCACGAACATACTTTGTTTCAACATAGATGTTCACAGGGTCAAGTCCGCTTGCATAGTACGCACCGGACGGGGACAGGATGATGATGAACAGATAATGCTCACCCGGACGAACGCCGAGGAACGGGTCAACTGTAAAGATGTACGGACGGATGTACAGGGACGCGCCCTCTGTATGGGGAACCCAGTCCTTTTCTACCTTGAGCAGCTCGTTAAGGCACTCCATGCAGAGCTTTTCATCAATCTCCGGAATCACCAGACGACGGTTGGATTCGTTCAGACGCTTGAAGTTCTCCTCCGGACGGAACAGCTGAATATCGCCGCTTTCCGTGCGGTATGCCTTCATGCCTTCAAATACTGTCTGACCATAGTGCAGGCACATTGCAGACGGATAGAGGGAAATCGGCCCATAGGGCTTGATGACCGGATCATGCCAGCCCTGCCCCTCATCATAGGGCATTACCAGCATGTAATCGGTAAAAATCTTACCAAAACCGAGCTTGCTTTCATCTGCCGGCTTTTCTTTCAAAGTCGCAGCCTTTTCAAATTTGATTTCCATTTTCAAGACTCCTTTGCACTTAATCCACAGTCATATACGACCGTTTCATTGTTCCGCAAAACCGGTCGGCAAGCTTGAGTACCAGATAAAATGCAGCAAAGATGATTGCAAGAGCACATATACATTTCATAAAATCCTTCATCATTCGTTACCTCCTGTGGCATTACGGAAATTCAGTTTTTTGTGTGCACGTCCGCTGTCCCATTAGAAAAGCGACATGCTTTCGGACAATTTCTGCACGATCTCCGTGCGGTCATGCCCTTTATTCTATTATTATAGCACATTCCGATGCTGATTTCCATAGGGTATGTGAATTTTGGCGATTTGCACAAAAAAATTCGTTTACTTTCTACAAGGGGAAATCCCGCATTTTCCCTTCCATCAGTGTGTGCAGTTCTGACAGACTGATGTTTTTGACCATACACCGGCGTTTTCCCTCCGTGCGGAAGTAAAAGACAGCATTGCATTTTCCGAACCACCGCTGCCATGGATACTGCGTAATGGTCAGCTTTGCCACATGCTCTTTGCGTGTGAGAATCGTGTGGAACACAAACCCCTTGCAGTAGCGCAGGCAGATATGCGAATCGGACAGGGCAACGCCGTTGGTTGCAAGGGCTGTGAGCTGAATGAGGAGTTTCCAGCACAGCGGAATCACTGCCATGAACCGCAGAAATCCGATGATTTCCGCAACTGCCGGAAAAATCTGCACAAGCAGGTAAGCCGCCGGCAGGACAACCGTCAGCCCCAGTACCGGTGCCCAGACATAGCCCCACCATGCCGTCCACGGAACGCCCACCTGATTTTGCAGGGGCTTTGCCCCCGTAAAGAGGAGGGGGAGCGTGGTGAGGGTTTCGCGGCGCGTGAGAATGGGCAGGCAAACCGGAATCGTACCGCGCTGACTGCCGTAGCCGGGACAGTTGAGCGTAAGGGAAAAAACACGGCAGAGCTTCATCAGCAGATTTTGCCGGATGTCAAGGAAGTTGATTTTGTCCGTTTGCAGCCAGAAATTACGTTTTGTGAAAATACCGCTGCTGACAAAAAGCAGCCGCTTGTCGGTCTGCATGAGGAATTTTCCATAGCGCAGGAGATTGTTAAGGAACGAGAGCAGCCACATCGAGAGGATGAGAATGCCGATGCCGGCAGCTGCCGGAGGGATGCCGGACAGACTGGAGGCGATGTGGGAAGCTTTGTCAAACCGCTGTACAAGGGCAAATTCTGCAATCAGGTCACGCGCGATCCTGCCGCCCTGAAACCAGAATGCCGCAAGGTACAGTGCACCGGAAAGACTGCTGGAAAAGACAAGCGAAAAGCAGATGATGCGCAGCGGATGCACCTGCGGACGACCGGAAAAATGCACCGTATGGCGCAATTCCGGCATGGGAGAACGGAACAGTTCCGCATCCGCATTCCGGATGAGCAGCCGCAGGTCATGCTTGTGCGCACTGCCTGCATGGGTGTCGGCGCAGACATAACACGCGCGGACGGGCTTGAGCCAGAGGGGGGATTCCAGCGTAAGCACGGAGAGCTGCGAAAAGGAAAAGCAGCGGATGCGCCGGAAGAACAAGCCATCCTCCACGAAAATTTTGCCCTGCACAACGGAAAAACGCCGGCAATGCCAGCGCATCCAGCCGAATGCAAGAATGAGCAGGAGAATGAGAATATCGAACCACGCGCCGCGCAGCCATCCGGCAAATAGTTCGGGGGAGGCGCGGAGCGTGAAAATACTGCGCAGAATGGGTAATATCAGCAGCCAGATATTCTTGATACTGTAGCGGACAATGCGCAGGGGATGTTCACGGTGCATGGAATACCCCCTTGTTCCGCAGAAGCTTCAGGAGTGCTTTGCAGTCTTTCTGCCGCAGAAAGGGCAGGAGAAGTCTGCCGCCGCACAGGTGCAGGAGGATGAAATTCATGCCCCATTTGCCGTCAAACGGCCCGCGGATGACCTGCACAAACTGGATGCTGTCGTAGCGCACGGATTGTTCACGGTGCAGGAAAATGCCAGTTTTCAGAGTGATTTGACCACTGGTGATAATGCAGGACACGCGCTGCAAGCCAAGCGGCGCGAGGATGCAGGAAAAAAGAATGGCAAGGCAGATGGCAGCCGCCCAGAGCCAGAACAGCAAGACTGCATAGGGGCGCAGGAATGTCCATGTGACAAGGCAGAATAATCCCGTCAGCAGCAGACAGAGAATTTGCAGGACATGGGCAGCGTTGCGGTCAGCGCGGTAGGTGTTCATGGTTGCCTCCTTGACATGTTGTATATGGATTCTACATATATTATACAGGAAATTCTGTAAAAATGCAATACTGAAAGGGGGATTCCCATGTCAGATTTCCTGAACGCCCTCAACCAATTACTCTGGGGGAACGGACTGCTTTTGCTCCTGCTCGTCACAGGAATATTCTGCCTGTGCGCCGGCTGTGACTTCCGCGCACTGCGCCTGCTCTGGAAAAAACCACCGAAAACCAATCAAACTCACGCACTTTCGCCGTTTGCCGCATCCACAGCATCCCTTGCCGCTGCAATGGGCACGGGGAATATTGCCGGCGTTGCCACTGCCCTTACACTGGGCGGTGCAGGTGCAGTGTTCTGGATGTGGGTGGCTGCATTGGTGGGCATGGCTCTGATTTATGCGGAAAATGTCCTCGGCTGCCGTTACCGTGAGGGGGAGCTTTGCGGTGCAATGGCATACCTGCAAAAAGGTCTGGACAGCCCCGGACTTGCGAAAGTATTCGCACTCTGCTGCGTATTGGCAAGCCTCGGCATGGGCAATATGGCGCAGACCAATACCATGGCACAGACGCTTTCCGCGGCATTCGGAACGCCGGAACTGCTGACGGGGACAGCTGCCGCGCTGCTGACTGCTGCCGTCCTCCTCGGCGGTGCAAAACGTGTCGGGCAATTCACGCAGGCAGTCATCCCCATCCTCTCATGTGCCTATCTGCTTGCCGCGCTCTGGGTGATCGTGTCGCACAGGGAACATCTGGGAAATGCGTTTTTGTCCATATTCCGCGATGCATTCGGCTTTTCGGAAATCGGCGGCGGTATTGGCGGTGCAGCCGTATCCATCGGCATCCGGCGCGGCATCTTCTCCAATGAAGCAGGACTTGGGAGCAGCAGCATCCTGCATGGTGACGCGGACGGAACACCGGAGCAGTTGGGAGCATATGCCATGTGCGAAGTATTTCTGGACACCATCGTCTGCTGTACCCTCACCGCGCTTGCCATCCTCTGCACGGGAGTACTCGGTTCGGGGGAGGATGGGGGCGCACTGGTGTTTGCCGCATTTTCGCAGACCATGGGGCGCGGCGCGGCATTCTTCCTGCCGCCCGTGGTCGCACTCTTTGCCCTGTGTACGCTCATCGGCTGGGGCTATTGCGGCGGCAAGGCATTCGCCGTTCTGACAAAAGGACGGTATCTGCATATGTTCCGGCTGCTGTTCTGTGCGGCGGCAGTTCTGGGGGCAGTCATGGAGCTGGAACTTGTCTGGACGCTTGCGGACATTGCCAATGCAGGCATGATGTACTGCAATCTTCCGGCATTGCTCCTGCTCTCGCCGGCGTGTGGACATATCCGCAAGGACTGATGCATACACTCTACCAACAGCGCATGGGCAGTACTGGATTACTGCCGCGTATAAGGGAGGTTATCTATGGAACTGAAAGTCAACCGTGCGGCATTGACCGCTGCCGGCGCATCCGAACAGCTGATGCAGGAACAGAGCGTGGAGCTGGATTATGTGCTGCCGGATTATTACCCCGATGTCTGCAAGCTTGTCAAATGCATCATCACCCCTGCCATCACTGCTGAAAGCATCCACGGCGACCGCATTTCCTACGAGCTGCGGGCAGATGTGCGCATTCTCTATTGCAGCGAGGAGAGCCACATCCTGCAATGCGTGACGCAAACGCTCCAGTTCAGCCGCAGCATGGAGCTTGGCATGTCGGGCGAGGGTGTCACAGCGGAGCTTTGCCCGGTGACGGAACATGTGGTCTGCCGTGCTGTCAGCCGCAGACGACTGGAGGTGCACGGTACAGTCAATGTCCGCATCCGGACACAGGCACGGCAAATGCAGGAAGTCATTACCGGCATTTCCGGCAAAAATATTCAGCTGCGGCGCATTCCCGTGCAGTATCCGGCAAAATCCATCCACCGCACCTGCACCGTATTCCTGTCCGAGGAACTGGAGCTTGGCACGGCAAAGCCGCCTGTGCTCCACATTGTACGCTGTGACGCACAGCCCGTGGAACAGTCGCATAAAATCGTATCCGGCAAGCTTCTTGCGCAGGGAGAACTGGACATTCACCTGCTCTATGCCTGTCAGGAGGAGGGGGATGCAAGGCTTGAACCGATGGCATTCCGCATTCCCTACAGCCAGCTGATCGAGATGGAGGAGCTTGAAGAAGATGACATCTGTCATGTGCGCACCACCACGGCAGTCTGCGAAATCAAGCCCGTAACCGATGCAAACGGCGATGTCCGCGTACTGCGCTGTGAAGCGGAGCTGCGCCTTGCCTGTCATGCTGTGCGCATGTCATCGGAATCCCTCGTCTGCGATGCCTTTTCCACGGAGCATCCGAGCCGCTGCACGACAGCTTCTCTGGTTCTGGGGAATGTTCCTGTTCCCTTTTCCGAGCTGCACGTCAGTACTGTGAAGCTCCCCTGTACCGATGGTGCACCCGACTGCGTGTATGATGCATGGTGCGAGGTAAAGAACCTGACCGCGCAGACCGATGCACAGGAAGTGCAGCTGACCGGAATGCTCTGCTGCTTTGCCCTTATCCGGCAGCCGGACGGAATGCCGCGCCTGCTGGAACGGGAAGAACCCTTTGAACACCGTTTTGCCGTGCCGGAATTGAGTGCGCAGGATAGTGTACAGGCATATGCCTGCGTACACAGCTGCGCCTACACGCTGTCCGGTCAGGAGGAGCTGACAATCAAGGCAGAGATCCGGCTGGAGGGGGAGGTCTGCCGCAGCCGCAGCGTGACTGTGCTGACGGAACTGGACGTGGACGAAACCACCGTGCATCCGCGTGATTACGCGCTCAAGCTGTATTTCGGCAGAAGCGGCGAGGCAGTCTGGGACATTGCACGGCGGTGTCATACCAGTGAAGCGGCAATTATGGAGGAAAACGAGCTGACGGAGGATGTGCTCACGGAAAGCGGAATGCTGCTCATTCCGATCGTGCATTCCTCACCGCAGAGCCATTGACAGGAGGCGAGCATGAAAGATATTTACACGGACATTGCCCAGCGCACGGGCGGTGACATCTACATCGGCGTGGTCGGGCCTGTCCGCACCGGAAAATCCACACTTATCAAGCGGTTTATGGAAAGCCTTGTCATTCCGAATATTGAAAGCAGCTACAAAAAGGAACGCGCCGTGGACGAATTGCCCCAGTCCGCCGCAGGCAGGACCATCATGACCACCGAACCGAAATTCATACCGGAGGAAGCCGTATCCGTGCATCTGGAGGGCGGTGCACAATTCCGCGCAAGGATGATTGACTGCGTGGGCTATATTGTACCGAGTTCCCTTGGCTACATAGAAAACGAGATGCCGCGCATGGTCATGACGCCATGGTTTGACGAGGAAATCCCATTCAATATGGCGGCAGAAATCGGAACGCAGAAAGTCATCACGGAACACGCGACCATTGGACTTGTCGTGACAACGGACGGCAGCATTTCGGACATTCCGCGCGAGGAGTACGCGGAATGTGAAGCGCGTGTGATTGCAGAATTGCAGGCATTGGGCAAGCCCTTTGTCGTTCTGCTCAACTGCACAGAGCCCGACACGGAGGACGCGCGGAATCTTGCAAAGGAGCTGCAAACGCAGTACGGCACTGCGGTACTTCCGGTGAGCTGTACGCAGCTTGCACAGGAGGACATCCGCAGCATTCTGACGGCTCTGCTCTATGCATTCCCCGTGCGCGAGGTGAATTTCGCCATGCCTGCGTGGATTTCGATGCTGGAGAAGGGGCATCATGTCAAGCAGGAGGTCTTTTCCTGCATTCGTGAAGCGGCAAAGTCACTGGTCACGGTGAAGGATGCCGTGCAGCTTGCCGAACCCATCTGCCAGTGTCCCCACATCCTCAGCGCAAGGGCAAGTGAAGTGGATCTGGGCACGGGTACAGTGACAATGCAGGTGACATTGGACGCGAGTCTGTTTTTCCGGATTCTCAGCGAATCGACAGGGCTTGCGATTGCCGATGAGGGGGCATTACTGGAAATTCTCCGTGAGCTGACTGCGGTCAAGGCGGCGTATGCGAGGATCGAACCGGCTCTGCGCGAGGTAGAGGCGACCGGTTACGGCATTGTGATGCCGGAGCTGGAGGAACTGCATCTGGAAGAACCTGAAATCATCCGGCAGGGCGGCAAATACGGACTGCGCCTGAAAGCCTCCGCGCCGTCAATTCACATGATGAAAGCCGGCATTACGACCACAGTCAGCCCGATCGTCGGCACGGAACGGCAGAGCGAGGAGCTTGTGATGTATCTGCTGCAGGGCTTTGAGGAGGATCCGGCGAAAATCTGGGAATCGAACATTTTCGGCAAATCCCTGCACGAGCTGGTCAATGAGGGCTTGCACAACAAGCTGTTCAAGATGCCGACAGAAGCGCGGATGAAATTACAGGAAACCTTGGAACGTGTCATCAATGAGGGATGCAGTGGGTTGATTTGTTTTATTTTGTGACATGACTTTCTGAACGGTAATCCCTGTTGAACTATGGGCGAATAATTTCAAAAATAATGTATTTTCAAGTGCTGAAAGAGGTGATAAAAAATTATCACCTCTCAGTCTGTCAAAAAACCTAAAAAAAACGAGGAGCGATAGCTCCGCACAAGGGGTTCGGGGACGAAGTCCCCGAAAAATAGCCCCTCCCCCGTTGGGGGAGGGGTTGGGGTGGG
>SVNO01000061.1 GCA_015066845.1 Ruminococcus sp.
TTCCGATCTCTTGTAGGTTTCCTTCATATTGCGCACTTTGTCCACATTGTCGTCCCCGATGACTGTCATCATCTTGAACGGCTGACGCTTTGTGCCCAGAATCGTGCCGCCCTGCGTCAGAATGCCGGAAAAATCGGAGGGCTGCATTTCCTTGGTCAGTCCGTGAATCAGACCATAGTAGCCGTTGGAAATGCCCACCATCTCCACATTGTCCTCGCCGAACTGCTCAAAGCAAGCCTTTGCAACACCACGGATGGTGGCGTTAAGTCCCGGACAGTCGCCGCCGCTGGTCAGAATACCGATTCGTTTTTTCATGGTAATACCTCCTTGTTCCTTTCATCCGCCCATTTACAGACCAATGGCAAACAATACAGAGAACCAGTGCAGGACGCTGCCGCCTACAACAAAGATATGCCAGATGGAATGCATGTAGCGGATTTTTTTCTTCACATAGAAAATCACGCCGAGTGAGTAGAGAACACCGCCGATAATGAGCATAATCAGGCTGATTTTCGGGATGCCCAGATACAGGGGCTTGACGGCAAGAATGATGCCCCAGCCCATGAGAATATAGCAGAATGTCGAAAATTTGCGGAATTTTTCCAGATTGATGGAGCTCATCACAATCCCGAACGCTGCCGCACCCCAGATGCAGCCGAAAATCGTCCAGCCAAGCCACATCGGCTTGATGCAGCAAAGGGTGAACGGCGTGTAAGTGCCGGCAATGAGCAGGAAAATGGTGTTGTGGTCAAGGATCTGGAATACTTTTTTAGCAAGCGGCGGCACAATGGCATGGTAGAGCGTGGACATCGTGTAGAGAATGATCAGGGACGCGCCGAAAATGGACGCGGACACGACCTCCATCGCACCGCCGTTGATTGCACAGAAAACAATCAGGATGGCGCAGCCGGCAATGGAGAGCAATGCCCCCACCCCATGCGTCACGGAATTGAAGATTTCCTCGCCCAGTGAATAGGCGCACTGCGATTTTCCAGCTGTTTTCGTTTCTTCATTCATGTGAAAGACCTCCTTACAGTGTTTCAAGCTGTACTGTCTGTTCTGCAAGGCGTTTTGCAAATCTGTCCGCCGGCATCGGTTTGCCGTACAGATAACCCTGTACATAATCACAACCCATATCACGCAGGATCTTCGCCTGCCCTTCGAATTCTACGCCCTCTGCAATGGTTTCGATCTTCATGGATTTCGCAATCTTGATAACTGCGGACACAATTTCCTGTGCTACCATGTCCGTTTCAATTTCCACAATGAACGAACGGTCAAGCTTCAGCAGCGTCAGCGGAAGCTGCTGCAAGTAGCTCAGGGAAGAATAGCCCGTACCGAAATCGTCCATGGCAAGCAGAATACCCATTTCACGCAATGCGTTCATCTGCTGAATCGTAAAGCTGACATCGCCCAATGCAAGTCGCTCCGTCAGTTCCAGTTCCAGCCACTTGGAATCGAGGTCGCTGCGTACCAGCACGTCGCGGATGGTTTCGCAGATATTCTTCTGGTAGAAATCGCCCGATGCGAAGTTGATGGACATGACGATCGGCGTAAACTGGCTCTTTTGCCACAGCGCATTCTGTGAGCAGGCTTCCTCCAGTACAAAGCGGCTGATTTCGGAAATCATACCCGTGCGCTCTGCGATCGGAATGAATACATTCGGGGAAACCATCGTACCATCGGGCTTTATCCAGCGAATCAATGCCTCCGCACCGATAATCTTCTTCGTGTGCATGTCCACCTTCGGCTGGTAGTAGAGCAGGAATTCGCGTCTGGAAATTGCAGCTGCCAGCTCGTTTTCCATTTCGCCCTGACTGACGATCTCCTGATGCATGGTCGCGTCATAGCCCATCATGTAGGACAATTCACCCTTGCCCATTGCCAGTGCAAATTCCGCATGTTCCAACGCCTGCATGAAGCTGTCGCCATCGGACGGAATCCGCGCATAACCTGCCGAGCAGGTGATGGGCAGTGCGGAGAAGGATACATCCGGATGCTCTGCCATGTCCAGACGAATGCGTTCAATGGTACGTCTGGGAAGGTCCTCGTCACCATAGTCGCTGTAATCGTGCACGATCAGCACGAAATTATCCGCGCCCACTCTTGCAGCAAAGCCGCCGGGGGTGGAGTACTTGCAAAGAATATGTGCGAAATTGCGCAGGATTTTGTCGCCGTTCTCATATCCCGTGCTGTCGTTGATGATGTGGAAACGGTCAATATCCAGTACAATGATCCAACAAGCGGTATTGGTTGCCTTGCAGCGGTCGAAAATCAGCGGACCATCCTGCAAGAGCTTGTTGCGGTTTGCAATTTCCGTGGTTTCATCAAGGAACGCAAGCCGTTCAATGGTCGCATCCTTGTACTTTTCGCCCGTAATGTCAATGAGCGCGCCGCCGATGATCGGTCTGCCCGTGGAATAGGTCAGGTTTTCGTGGTAGTGGTAGGAATACCAGATATAGGGCGTTCCTGCCGATGCACGGATGCGCAGTTCCATGGTACGCGCCTTGCTCGAAGCCGTGGTCTTTTCCGTATTGCGGATTTTGTTGAGGTAGTTGTCAAATTCCAGACGGTCGTCCGGATGCAGCTTCATCCGGAAATCGGAAAAGGTGATTTCATTTGTATCGATCCCCAGAAACTTCTTGGCTTCCTCGGATACATAGTACACATCATGGATGCTCTCGCACAGAAGGATACCAATGCCCGAAAGCTTCATCGAAAGCGCGTAGCGGCTCTCTGAAGCGGCAAGATCCTGCGCATAGCTTGTCAGACTTTGTTTTGCATTGACAAGCTCTGTCATTTCAAAGCCCGTGGTGAAATACAGGGACGCAAAATTGCCCTCTTTCATAACAGTCGTACTCCAGCTAATGTAGCGGTTTGCACTGCCCTCGCTGTGGAGCACACTGCGGTAGGTTCTGCCCGCAAGACGCTCCGCCGCGTCACGGGGAGTCAATCCCATTTTGTAGAACAGACTCGTGAGCAGTACGGCACTGTCGCCGGGGTCTTCACTCTCACTGATGCCGAGAATTTCGTCCATTGCCTCGTTCGTGAACAGGGTGGACATATCATCCGCCCAGATAAATGCAGGTACGTCCAGATTCAGTACCATTTCGCAAAGTCTGGAGATTCCGACAGAGCTGTGATTCCTCCGGTAGAGCCGGCAGCCGACCAGCAGGAGGATGCTCACGATCGCCATGCCGAACACAAAGAAGTTCAGCACCGTGTGGGCACTGTCCGGATGCGTGTGCACATAGCGGAACACACCATAGCACAGCAGCACAAATGCAAGAGTTGCCCATAAATGGATGTTTTTCTTCATATTGCAGCACCGCCTGACGGTGCGTTCTCTCCTTTCGCAGAAAATTTCTGCACTGCACGTTTCCCATTTTCCGGAAACGCAGTCACCTATTTATATTATACCCGTTTTTGCGCCAAAAGTCAATGGATATACAATAAAAATATCCCCCGCAGAGTGAAATCCGCAGGGGATGATTGGCACTTATGTAGGAGTACGTCCTGTAACAGGTACTTTCCGGCGAAAAATCGGCATAAATTACAGAAATGATAGCCTGTTCACATAAGGATTTTTGCCGAAAAGAGGCATATAAGGTTTTAATTTGAACGGGTTCTAACACGCCAGAGCCATGTTGTTGCGCGAGTTGCGCAGATGGGAAACAATGGGGTCGGGAATCATGCCGAGCACGACCGGTTTGAACACATAGGGAATACCGCGTGGGAGCAGTCCCATTTGCTGGAATCCCTTGTAACGCAGAATCATTTCATCCCAGCGATAGCGCATGGAAATATGGTTCTGCTGGATGCCGTAGTGGTAGGTGTACAGGTTTTCCTGCAAGTTCGCGCCGCGCTTATCACTGGCATACAGGCGCATAAACAGCTCGTAATCCTCCGTGCGGTTCGTCCATTTGCTCTTGCAGTAGCATGAATCGGGATTGAGGCAGTTTGCACGGAACATCAGAGAACCATGGATGAACGGCGAATTGAACAGGAAATCTGTTTTTTGCGGAAATGCCGGCATAAATCGCTGTCCGCATACGCCATGATGGGAATTGTACTCAGCGCAGTTGCTTCCCACAAAATCAATCTCTTTATGAGTCTGGAGAAAACGCAGCTGCTTTTCCAGACGCGTCGGATCTGAAATGTCATCAGCGTCCTGTCTGGCAAGGAATTCGCCCCGTGCAACAGAAATACACTTGTTCAGGGTGGATGCCAGTTTCAGGTTGGTTTCGTTGCGGATAATGCGGATGCGGCTGTCACGGGCAGCATATGCCTCCAGCCATTGGAGCGTTCCATTTTCAGAAGCGTCATCGCAGATGATGAACTCCAGATTCTCGTAAGTTTGCATCAGGATGGATTCAATGGCGTGTTTCAAAAAAACAGGATTGGCATTGAAAACACCCATGATGACTGAAATCAGCGGATTTTCCATAATCTCCCCTCCGATATGGTGTGGACAGTACCGACATCGTCAATCTGCCGAAATCCGGCGTACTGTTCCATGTGCGGTATTGCCTGTGGTTTCAGTTTCACTGTCAGGATTGAAAATACGGCTCATACGGATGACTTGTGCAGTGCCGCCTTTCCATGTTCCAAGAGATAGCGCAGCACGTCCCAATGGCGCAGAGCAGGACGGAGCAGCGCATGCAGGGGTAATCCGCTGACAGCCAATGTCCCGTAACTCCAGAACAGCTCAGCGGATGGCTTTTTGCCGGATAATCGGCGTAAAATCCGAACGGGCAGCAAATGCTCCCACAATACCCTCCGGCAATTGGTTTGTACAAGTGCGGCATGGTAGGATTCTGTGACATCATCACAGAACCGGAACACCGCAAAGGCTCGCGCTTCTTCCGCAGTCGGACGGTACATCAGCCCTTGGAGGAGCTGACGGCAGATGTGATGCAGTGTGCTGTCCGTTACAGGATGCTGTGCAAGCAAAGGTGCGCAGTTTCGGGCAAATTCCCTGCAAAGGGAAATCTGCGCATTGACCGCTGCGTCCATTGCCGCATCCGAAAGCTCCGGCTTGCAGACCGGAATCATCCGCTGCGACTGGTCGCGTGTATACCCGATGGTCATGCCGTGCGGCGCAGCGCAGAGGCATTCAAACAGGTTGTTGTTGAATTTTGTGCGCAGTCCGATACTGCTGTCGGGCGAGAAGTAGAACGTGTCATACACCCCGTCCTCCACGGATTTCGGTCGCGAGAACATACCGAAATAAAAGCCCGTCAGCGGCGGCAAGGTGTCTGAGAGCTGCCGCAGACTTCGCTGCATAGAACCCGTCCAGCCCGTATCTACTACCGCAAACGCCGTTCCGTCCAGCAGCCCTTCCTGCTGAAGATAGGCAAGGATCGCGTCATAGCTCTCACGGGAATTCTGTAGTACCGCATCACGGAAAATCACAGAATTTCGCAGCTTTTCGCATACGCCAACGTAATCGTTTTCGCTCAGAGGCGCACGGGGATTTTGCTCCCCAAGCTCTGCAAGTACCGCATGGTACTGTTCGGGCGAGAGGGAAGCGCGGTCAAGGATGTGGTTGATGGTCAGATTTGTACCGCGATGCAGCAGCAGATCCAACCGTTCCGGCTCCGGAATGCGGTGATAGGACGGCAGGCGCAGGGATGCGCGTGAGCAGTACAGATACCGCAGTTCCGGCAGATCCGGCATATGTTTTGCAAGCTCTTTCGCCATTTCCAGCATGATATAACCATCACGCGACAGGAAATACAATCGCTGAATGCCCTTTTCCTTCGCCGTGCGCAGCACATGCAGGACATAGGCAAGCAGGACGGGAGCAGTCACCTGCACAGTGACGCGCTCATGGACAGACGCAGCCTGTGGGAGCAGCGTCTTGACAGTCTGCGCAAAAGGCGCGTAACCGTTGAGCGCAGACGCATATTTTTGCATCATGCTTACAGTGCAACGCCGTTCAGACGCAGCAGTTCTCTGGCAGTTTCTACGGAATCCGCACCGACAGCATTCTTCACCGGTGCAAATTCACGCTGTCTGTCCACTTCAAAGGACAGGCACTTATCCTGCATATGGATCATATCCAGCACAAGCGTTTCAAACTTGTAGGCATTCGGCTTGTCCGGTGTCACCAGATTTCCGTTTTGGTCGATATGCGGTACTTTTTTATGTACAACATGAACCGGCATATTCTCACCGGCAAGGCGTTCCAGACAATCCGTGCGGAACAGATAGTTCAGGATCACGCCGTAATTATAGGAAAGCGTACCATCCGGCTCGCGGCGTGTGCGCATTTCTTCGGTCATTTCGTAGTATTCCACGATCGAGGGAATGCCGTCCTCCAGACAGAGTACGCCAACGCATTCCTCCGGTGAACTCTTGCTGACAACCTTACTGCCGGACGCTGCGCCGGAAAGGATGGTCGCACCTACAAATGCAGGGTCAGCGATTTTCTGGAGCACATTATCCACAGCAAAAACATTCAGCCATTCAATGCCCTCGCGCTTGAGCAGCGGAAGCAGTCCGGCGTTGACCATGGAAGCAAACCAGCCGCCATTGCCGTTCGGGGATGTGGCAATTCTGCCCTTTTCTTCGAGAAGGATCGAGCCATTTTCATCAACAGCCGGCGCAGTTTCCTGCACGAAGAAGTGCACATATTCTTTGTTATAGCCGAAATAGTGCATTTCCTTGAGGAATGTGCGCGTCTGCTCGTCATTTTTCTCGCTCGTCATAATGAACAGAGGCACATAAGCACCGGCACGGTCCACCACTGCAAGCAGATTGCGGATGAGGCATTCAAAGATATAAAGCGGCTGATTTACGCCGATATCGAACATGCCCTTGGGCATTTCGCAGCCAAGGCGCGTACCCATACCGCCGGCAAGCAGTACAGCACCAACCTTGCCCTGACGGATCGCGTCCAGACCTGCGGATTCAAATTTCTCCAGATTTTCGTTGATTTCCGGAATGGTCAGTGCGTTCAGCGGTGCAATTTCACCGCGCTGTGTTTCGCCCTCGTTCAGGAAATCTGCAAATACGTCAAGCAGGTGCAGGTCAAGCGCGTCAATTTGTTCAAGCAAAGCATCCTGCTCTCGCTCTGTGAGCGTGTCATACCAAGTCAGGAGATGCGTCTGACCGCAGCCAGCCAGTTTCTCCCTTGCCTGTGTCAAATCCATAGTAAATTCTCCTTGTTATCGGATGATTCCGGCAGCAAAGTCAGCCGCTGAAATCGTGATTCGGATATGCTTAATTCAATTGTAACACAACGGAGAGTAAAAGTCAATGGGAAATATTACAAAAATTAGCTCTGGCTTAGTAGTAATATCGCACAAAACTTTGGGGGGATTTTTTGAAAAAACCGGCTGTTGCACCGTATGCAGCAGCCGGAAAGAAATCACGATTCCGCCACAGCATACAGGTTGGTTTCCCATGCGGGAATGTAAAGTCTGTGACGAATGTAAATTTTGTAATTGGGATTGAGCTTTTTTACCAGCAGCGGCAGCTCAAAAATGTCCTCATTGCGATGATACATTGCAACAATGAGCTTGGGAGCATGTCTTGCGATGGTTTTGGACGCGCCCCAGAGTGCCTCGCGTTCAAAGCCTTCCACGTCCATTTTCAGTATAGTAGCAGGCTGATTCTGTAAGATGCTGTCAACACTGCGCGCCGTCATGAGCTGACCGCCGGGCGCGAGAACGGATTGTCTGCCGGATTTTGCACTGAACGGCAGTTCCGCATCCGTGCACCATGCAGCGCACTGGTATGCGCTGATGCGCTTGAGATTGTTTTCCTCGATATAAGCGCGTAATTTCTTGAAATTCTTGCGGTCCGGCTCCATTGCATGAACAGCAAAGTAACCGCCCCCCGTATGGGACAGCAGTTCGCGGATGGTATCGCCGTTGTATGCGCCCAAATCGACAAAGGTTTCATTGCGGTTGGGCTTGAGCAGCTGCTTGTAGATATTGTCCGGTTCTTCTGTCACAGCGTCAAGATAGCCGATATTGCCGCTGATTTTGAACTGAATGATATTGAGGAACACGCGGCGCGACTCATCATCCGCCAGTGCTCTGTACACGGTATTCAATTCCTGCAAATGCTCCAGACAATACTCATAGGTAAACAGCCCCGGCCCGATGACAGGAACATCGGGAACATAGAGGGTATGCCGTTTGGAGAGGGCGCGGATGTATTCCACAAGCTCCGGATAACCAGCAGCAAAGGCAAGGACAATGACAAAATCGTCCACCATTTCTTCGATTTCCGAGAGTTTATGTACGCGGTAGCCTGCAAAGGAATGTCCGCGCACGAAATCATCGCTTGCAAAAATACCTGCAACCGGAATGCCGTATTCACGGAATACAGCCATAATTTTCATTGCGCCATCGCCCATGCCGTAAATGAAGATGGGACGTTTTTCAGCCTTCAGGCGTTCCCAGCAAGTTTTCTTTTCTGTGATAAGGCTTTCCAGCCCTGCGCCCTTCGGGGGAAATGCAGTGACATTCATAGATGCAAGGTCCTTTCTATCTGATTACATGCAGTCGCACTCGGTAAAGCCGACCATATCGCGTCCGCGGATGCCATAGCGGTCACGGTGTTCTGCAACATACTGGTCGAGCAGTTCGGAGAATTCACGGGGATTCTTGATGCTGACAACGGGCTTCTGCGGCTCGTCCGTGTCACGGCTGAAAATGGTGACTGTACCGCAGCCGAATATGCGCTGCCAGAACGGCAGGTTGATTTTCTTGTCGGTGACTTTGTACAGGTCAATTTCCTCCTCCGTGACGTTGAAAAGTCCTACACGGCTGATGAATTTTGTGGGTGTGAGAAAATAGCGTGTAAAGGAAATCGGCAAGCCGAAAATTGTCCGCTTCTTGTCCGTCCATACACAGTCCTTAATTCCATAATCTGCCATAGCTGTTACTCCTTTCACGACAGCGTTGCTGTCAGTATACCGTTGCCCATGGTGACGGATTGTTCTGTACCGGCAAGGGAAACGGTGAATGTATGATTTGTGGGGGATGCCGTAATTGTTACGGTATCTCCGCATTTTCTTGCTTCAATTGTCACCTGCGGCGTTCCTTTGCAGTCATAGAGCACTGCCCGTGCACACGCGCCATCCTCCAATCCGTAAATGACCGCCTGCGCATTCTGCACATAGTCATAAACCGCATTGTCCGTGAACTGTCCGTAGGTGATAATGGAATTGGGTTTTGCATAAATGGGCATCTGGAGGTAATTGCAGGTTCTCCTGTAATATCGTCCGCCCTCGCAAACCTCGCCCGTGAGAATATCCGTCCAGCGTCCTGCCGGAAGATACACATCCGCCGTGCCCTCAGCATTCATAATCGGTGCACACAGCAGTGCGTCGCCGAGCATGTACTGCTTGTCGAGGTGCGGACAGGTCGGGTCGTCGGGATAGTCAAGCACCATCGCGCGCATCATCGGGATGCCCGTTTGCGCAGTCTGCACAGCCTGTGCGTAGAGATAGGGCATCAGCCTGCCCTTGAGCTTTGTGAAAAAGCGCAGGACAGCGCAGGCATTTTCCGGATAATCCGGCGAATCTTCTTCATATTCCCACGGCACTCTGTAGGAGGATGAGCCATGCAGCCGGCTGTGCGTGGACAGCAGCCCAAAGGCGCACCACCGCTTGTACACATCCGGAGATGCCGTGTGTTCAAAACCGCCGATGTCATGGCTGAAAAAGCCGAAGCCGGACGCGCAGAGGGAAAGTCCGCCGCGCAGTGTTTCTGCCATGGAGGTGAATTCTGCCGAGCAGTCACCGCCCCAGTGTACGGGGAATTTCTGGCTGCCGACCGTTGCCGAACGTGCAAACAGGCAGGCATTTTCCTTGCCGTGCACATCCGAAATCGCCTCAAATACACAGCGATTGTACAGGTAAGTGTAATAATTATGCATGGAAATCGGGTCGCTGCCGTCATAATACTGCACCCTTGTCGGGATACGCTCACCGAAATCCGTCTTGATTGAGTCAACACCCATCCGGCACAGTTCGCGTACATGGTCGCCGAACCATTGGTATGCCGCAGGATTGGTAAAATCCACGATCGCTATGCCGTACTGCCACAGATCCGTCTGGAACACGCTGCCGTCAGGGTTTTTGAGAAAGTAGCCGCATTGCATTCCCTCATCGAACAGGCGCGAACGCTGCGCAATATAGGGGTTGATCCAGCAGCAAACGCCGAGTCCGCGTTCATGCAGACGGGCAAGCTGTCCTTTCGGGTCGGGGAAGCTCCGGCTGTCCCACTCGAAATTTGTCCATTCGCCGCCCTTCATCCAGAAGCAGTCGAAGTGGAACATCTGCAAGGGAATGTCACGCGCCTGCATTCCGTCAATGAAATGGCTGACGGTTTCCTCGTTGTAATCCGTTGTAAAGGATGTGGAAAGCCACAGACCGAAAGACCTTGCCGGCGGCAATGCCGGTTTTCCGGTCAGGTCCGTGTAATGCTGCAAAACGGTATGCGGATGACCGCCGCCGAAGAAATAGTACTCCAGTTCCTCGCCGGGGAGCGTCATGGACACCTTGGAAACGGTATCGGACGCGACCTCATAGGACACTTTTCCGGCACTGTTGACCAGTACGCCGTAGCCCTTGGAGGAGAGGTAGAAGGGGATGGCTTTGTAGCTCTGCTCGGAGCATGTACCGCCATCGGAATTCCAGATTTCCACGCTCTGTCCGTTCTTGACAAAGGTCGTGAACTGCTCGCCGAAGCCGTAAATGCATTCTCCCACATCCAGTGTGAGCTGTTCGCGGATAAATGCGGCGCGCGCATCGGCAGGGAAGTTGAAAAACTGGTCGTCCACCATTGCCGCAAGGCGGTTCTGGGTGAGAAAACGAGTTTCCTCGATATAGGAAGTGGAACGCCATGCACCGCCGGTGAGCCGTTTCCCGTTGCAGGAAAAGGCGAAATCCCAGCTGCCGCGCTGTATGCGCACACTGGTACTGCCAGCGGAAAGCTCCACAAAATCGTCAGTTTCTGTAATCTGCGCATGGTACTGCGCAGGTTCGTGCAAATCAAATGCCGGCTGATTGTGCAGCGTTCCTTTATGGTGAACGATGTGCACACGGATGACATCCTCTGCCACGGCAGTATAGGTGATTTCGAGCATCACACCGCCGAGCGTCATAGCACGATGATGAATCGGATTTGCAGGGGCAAGCACTGTGATAGAATTGTCGCTGTGTGTAATTTCGTAGGACTGCGATGCATAATGCACAGTATATCCTTTTTTATTCAGCCATAATCCATCCGAGAATTTCATGTGCCCTACCTCCTGAGGATTCCTATGGCAATACCGTACTGAGCCGCAGGCGGTCTTTGCGCAACATTGCCTTATTGTTATTGTAACACATTTATAAGGAAAAGTCAAGCAACGCGCCCAATATGTGGAAACTATACGAAAACAGGGGAGCTGCTTTGTACAAAAAAGAGAGAGCCGCCGCAAAGAAAAACGGCCCACCACCGGTGAGCCGCCAGTCTGTCAAAAAACCTAAAATCAAACGCGGAGCGACAGCTCCGCAAAAGGGGTTCGGGGACGAAGTCCCCGAAATATAGCCCCTCCCCCGTTGGGGGAGGGGTTGGGGTGGGGGCAGTTACAGGGGTGCTAACCCCAGAAAAAAGACTTTTTTGACAAGCTGACGGCCCACCACCGGTGAGCCGCCTGTTTTCTGAAATTCCCCGATTATTCAGCCTCCGGCTCAATAATCAGCGCGTCAATGACGTTTCTGCGCACACTGTCGATACCGTTCAGACAGCTTGCCTTTGCCTTGTAGCCTTCGCTTGCAGCGATGATTTCACCGTTCTTCGCTTTCAGACGGAAACGGAATTCGCCTGCCTTGTCCTCATACATCTCGAATTTCGGATGCTTTGCAGTTTCAAAATTCTCCTCAGTCTGGTTCTCAAAATTTGCTTCCGGTGCATTGCGCATAACGCTCTCGCAGCCGTTCTTGCAGCTTGCCAGAGAGGAATATACCTCACCACCCGTTGCGATGGTTTCGCCGTTGCCAGCCTTGAGTGCAAATGTATAGCCTGTTTTGGTCTGCTTAATGATGAACTTTCCCATGATGTTTCTACCTTTCTGTAAATTACCGCACAGCGCGTTGTGCCCTGCGCTAACTACATTATACTTGCTTTTACTGGAAAAGTCAATGCTTTTTGTGGGGAATCGCCCAATTTCTTTGTAAAAATTGTCGGAATCTATAAAATCTTCACAACACTTTCGTGCATTTTGCTGAAAATTTCGGTGATTGGTGATGCATCCCCAATCTTTTCCACTCTGCATTGTTTTACAGATAAAAGGGAATTCCCCTAAGGCAATACCGCAGTCTGTCAAAAAACCTAAAAATAAACGCGGAGCGATAGCTCCGCACAAGGGGTTCGGGTGACTCCCCACGGGGTGGGGAGATGCTGAACGAAGTGAAGCAGAGGG
>SVNO01000062.1 GCA_015066845.1 Ruminococcus sp.
TCCTCCTGAAAATTCAGATAGCCAAGGGGTACCTGAATATAGCCGTTTTCATCATCACCGCCCTGCTGCAATGGCCCATCATAGACAAAACTCCCCGATTCATCCGTAATCGCACCCTCCGGTACTTCCGGCAGCGTGTATTCCTGCGTTTCCTGTGCAGATTCCAGGATACTTACCTGCTCCGGCTTGCCGCAGGCACTCAGGGAGAGTGCCGTGGCAGCTGTGAGCAGCATTCCAATCCATCTTCTCATTATTTACTCCTTTTCCTGTACGTCAGCTACCGCAAGCGCGTTGTTAAGCTGAAGCAGAATTTCACTGAAATAACGGGCATTGACCGTTTCAAGGGCAATCGGCTTCGTTTCACCGATGCGGTAGAACTCTATTTTTTCAATCGTCACATCGTCCGTTTCATAATACGCAACACTCATGCCGGACATCTTCAATTCCGCGCCATTGCCGATATAACGCGGATTTCCATTTTCATCCTGTTCACGGCGCACTACGTCCGAACGTGTGAATTCGTAGAAAAAGCCTGCATCCTGCGGCGTTCCCTTATCCCAGCCGTACTTTGTCATTCTGCTGAGCAGTGTGGTATTTGCCATCGTTCTGCCGACAAAACGTTTCAGCTCCGTACAGCCTGCTTCTCCCTCCGCAAGGCGGTACACGGGGCGCGTGAGCTGTGCAAAGGGCTGTGTGATTTCATAGTCCTCCAACTGCTCCACCCATGCAGAACGCAGCTCGTCATCCAGCTCAATCGGATGCACCAGACCAATCACAGCGGTTTCGGGCAGTTCGTATTCCTCCTCGTCCGCAGTATTGAACGTGCCATCCTCCATGTAGCGGAACGTGTCACACAATGTCCCGTTCTCATCGTAAGTACCCCATATCAGCCCCATTGCAAAGCAATGCATCACCGGATTTTTCACAAACAAATCCTGCCAGCCCTGCGCCGTCCATGTTCTTTGGCACATCAGCACATATTCAAGCCGCTGTTTCTGTGCAGTCACGACGGTTTTCAGCTGTTTTTTCATTTCTTTGAATGCCTTTGACGCGCTTTCTGCAAGTTCCGCGTCATCCTTTGCACCGGGCTTTGGCAGGTTTTTCAGCTTCTTTTCACCCTCGAAAATCTCCAGTTCCAGTGCCGGTGTCAGGTATACCTTGAATGCTCTCGTGCCATAGTCAAATACGCGGCAGAGCTGCTCGTCAAAGCCCAGATTCGGTACAATTCTGTCCGCAAGCTCCTCGGTGGTGATGTGCAGTGCCTGTGCAGCCTGTGCAAGTGCTGCGGCAGCTGCACCGCGCACCTGACGGTTCTTGAATTTCCGCGCCATCTGGTCCACTGCCATCAGTGCTTCCGGTGTTCCCGTGTAGGCAATCGCATGGACAGCCTCGGCGGCAATTGCACCTCTCGAATGCTCCGACCAGTCCTTGATGTAGTGCAGCAGTGTTGTCTGCGCTTCATAGCCGCCATGCTGTGCCGCTGCATGAAGTACCCATTTCTGCTTTGCTGCCGCACCGGATTCCAGCCACTTGGAAAGCACTTCCAGTGCAAATGCGTTCAGCTCTCCCTCCTGCAAATCTTCTGCAAGCTGCTTTGCCATGTCGCTTACGGAGAATGTTGTCATATTGGCATAGCACAGGAGAATCGCCTGTAAATGCGCGGTTTTTACTTCCTCGCCGCCCTTGGTATGCACCGGTGCAAAGGGGGTGTCAAACAGCCATTGCAGCTTCTTTGCCTTATTGCCCTTGGTCAGGTCTGCAACCATATCCACTGCACTCTCTGCTGTCTGTACAGAACATTCCGCGCCGAGCAGCACACCGAGCTTTTGCTTGAGGTCAGCTTTCTTCTCCGCTGCATAGGCTGCTTCGAGTGCCTCCTTGTACGCGGAACAATCCCCTGCCGCGAGTACTTCCAGCGCAAGCTCACGCTTTGCCGCTTTCTTTGCCGCCAGCATTGCCAGTACATCCTGCGTCCATTCCGGACGCTGTTTCAGGTATTCCACAAGCTCTGCACGAATCACCTTGCTGCCGTCATCGGCAAGGGAGAGAATCTGCGGCTTGTAGGTTTCCGGCTGTTTGCCGAGGATTTCCAGATACAGACTTCTTGCCGTGACATTCAGGATCTTCAGGTCACAGGCGGCAACTGCATCGGTATTTTCAGAGAACAGCGTGCGGAATTTTTCGCGCATTTCCACATCAGCATTGTTATAGGTCGGTGCATTTTCAATCTGTTCGCCTGCACAGCGCAGCGTGTAGACAAGGGGCATTCCGCATTCGCGCATGATGCGGACAAATTCCGCTTCGTTCCCATTGATGGAAAAGCCGGGAGTATTATCCAGATTGGTAGTCAGTCCATTGGCAGCAAGCACCTGCACACACAGACAGCGTTTTGCAAAATCATCCATACCGAATGCAGCCACATAATTCACCCGTTCTCTGCCGTATGTCCACTTGGAAAGCGACATTTTCGGCGCGTAGGGCAGCAGGCTTTCCAGCTCTGTGTCATAGCACAGGAAATCCACAATTGCATCCTCCGCTTCGGGATAATCCTTCTTCAATGCGGTAATGCACCGCACCTTGGCAAGCTTTGTGACCGATTGTTCGGGGTTGAAGTATGTGGGGTTTTCCTTTTGCAGAATGTTCTCCATCATCGCCGCAAGCGGAGGATTGGTGGTGGAACGGATGAGGGCGGTGCGGAAATTCTCCGGATACTGCTGTGCAAGCACTGCCAGTACGCCGCCAAAGTCAGCTCTCTTGGAGAAGTGGTACTGTGCCGCATAGCAGATGAACTCTGCATCATCGCCGCAGGGATTGGCAGCAATGGCAGAGGCGATGCGGGAAGCCGCCTCCTGTGTGGGCATCCGGATGGCAAGGTCGAGCACATCCCTTTTCTTCGGTTGGATATGGCTGTGGAACTGCTTTGCAATTTCCTCCGAGAAGCAACTGCCTGCCGCAGACGCAAGCAGCAGAAAGCGCACAAAACGGTCATTTCTCTGGAATTGCGCGTACTGGCTCCAGCATTCCTCCACACAGGCGATCGCTTTTTGTGCCTGTACACAGGGCTTGGACTTGAACAGGAGCTTTTTATCCGGCAGAGGTGCAGATGACAGGATATGGGCGCAAATGAGCAGTTTTGCGGTGGGCTGTTCGGCGATGCAGTGGTCGAGAGCCTGTGCAAGCACCTGTATATCATTGCATTTTGTGGTGATGAACCAGTAGGCGCGGTTGCTCCGTTCCATTTCATAGGCAATCATCAGCACCTCTGCAAGCTTCCCGTAACGGCGCTGCAGTGCGCGTTCGTGCAGCGCATAGTGGTTTGTGCCGTTGGGGAAATACAGCATATGACAGCAGGTGTTTCCTGCAATCGCATTGCACAGAAGCGTGTAGCGGTCCTGCAATTCGTCATTCTTCCCCTCTTTGATTTCGCGTTCCCCGAATTTCGCAAGCTTTTCGGAAAATTTCGGGTACTGACTGTGCAGTTGGGACATGTCCTGTGCGGTGATGCCCTCCAGCAGCGCATTGTTCATGGGCTTGGACAGGTCAAGGTATTCCCTTGCAATGGCAATGGTCGTTTCCGGCAGACCGATGTCGGCAAGTGCCTGAAAAATACCGTTTAATTCGTGATCGTTTGCGTAGAGCATGTGGTTGTTCCTCCCATTCTGTGTATTGCCGACAGTGCCTCCAGTTTTTGCCTGCCGGTTTGCAGATATTGTACGATTTCTGTCATACAGTGCAGCGTTTCGCTGCGTTCATTTGTCATGGAATGCCGGTCGTGTTCCGTGCTTTGGGTAAATGCGGTAAGCCGCTGTGCAAGACCTTGCAGACCGCATTGTTCCGCGCGTTCGGCAAGCTCCCTGCCCGTGCGCACATCGCATACAGAGCGCAGACCGGATTGCAGTACCTCGCACAGCCAGTCCTGCACCGCCTGCAAAACCTCCAGCAGCGCACCGGCAAAGCGCGTCTGCGCCGGCGCATAGCGTTCGGGGAGCGTGTATGCAGCTGTCTGCGGCACACGGATAAAGTCGTAGAATTCAATCGGGAACAGGCATAATTCCCCGTTCTCAAAATATGCTGTGCACAACAGGACATAGGTCTTTTCCGGATGTGCGGTCATGCCGCTGCCGATGCGTTCGAGCTGTTCAATGAATTCCTTCGTTTCCGCGCGGTGCTTTGCGCGAACCGTGATGTGGTGTCCGGCAGCGTCCGCAAGTACCATGCGGTATTGCTGTGAATGCTTGTCAAAGCCGCATTCCACGCAGGTATGCGGATACAGGAAGCACATCCGCTGCAATTCTGTTTCCGGCTGTTTTTCGGCAATATCCACCGCAAGCTTGCAGAAATCACTGTAAATCAGCTCATGCACTGCCTTACAGTCCAGATTTGCATTGGTTGTACCGGCGACAAAGGTTTCCTGCGAAGCCGACAGCTTGCCGCCGCAGAGTTTGGCATTTTGCAGCACCATCTCCCGTTTCATTGCCGCACGAAGCGGCATGTTCAGATTCCACGGAACAGTGCGCGAAGCAGTGGGCATTTTGCGGACGCTCTCGTAAAATACGGGGCGCAGGTCGGACAGGCTGAGGAATCGTTCCTCCGCGCTGTTGTCGAGGTTCAGGAAATAATAGACCTCACCCTCATAATCACCGCCGCGCATGGAGCGAATGCCAATGGGGAGAAGCCGCAAATCCCCCTTATATGCCGTGTAGGTATTCCGGAATGCGCCAAGTGCCTCCTCGGTCAGGGTGGGGGCTTGCAGATCGGCAAGACAGGCGGCACAGCGCGCAAAGCGGAACAGAAAATCCGCAGGTGAAAAGGATGCACGTCTTGCGCGGCAAGCTTCCAGACGGCTGCCGAGGTCGCGCAGCAGACGTTCTGCATCGGCAAGCTTTGCACTGTGGCATTGCAGTGCTGCCACCTCCAGATGCTCCGGCAGATTGTCGGGCATTCGCACAAGTCCGTATTCTGCCGTTTCCATGAGCACTGCCTGTGCCTGTGCGGAAATATCGTGAATTTTCGCAGTTTCCGCCTTGGTGAGCGTTTTCGACTGCACCAGAAATTCTGTAGGCTGCACCAAGCCGCGCGCGCTCTGCCATGCCAGAACGGCAGCCGCCTTGTGGCTGCACAGTTCCTTGCGGTGGCAGGCGCAGGTGGAAAATTCCAGCGGATACAGCAGCCGCACTGCCGTACCATCGGGCAGCTGCGCACTGAGCACACTGCTCTCGTTCAGGGTAATGCGCCCGTTCTGCACATCCTCCACCGTTTTCGCAAGCTCCCTGCCCAGTGCCCGTTTCAGGGCATTGGGGGTGATGGCTTGCAGTGCCGCGGTCAGCTCTGCGCCGATTTGTGCAGGCGGTTCAGGGGATTCCTCGTCCGGTTCTTCCGCATCGCCGAGGTTTTCTTTCAGCCAGAGAATCGCGCCGATGATGTGCCGGCAGATACTTCTGGACGGGCAGGTGCACTTGCTGTCCCAGAGAGGCTCCGTGATGGTGCAGGTTTCGCCGCAGAGTGTGACGGATGCCGTGTTCCCCTCGTAGGCAACATCCACCTGTGCCCCGTCAATGTCCTTGCAGGCGCGTTTATACAATCCCTTGTTGGACATGCCGGTCAGGTAGGCTTCATCGGCACTGGCAAGGGCTTTTTTCAGTTCTTCTATGGCAATCACCTCTGTGAGAATAGTTTTCCGATATAATCCCCCAGCCGTTCCGGTGTCATTGCACCGACAAATGCGCCCATATCCGCAAGCTTCTGACCGAGTACACGGTCAAATGCCGGATTTGCATCGGCATCGAGAGCAGTGAGGAAATTCAGTTTCGCGCCGCTTTCGAGAATGTTGCGGCTTGTCTGGAGCAAATATTGCTCCGGTGCGCCCTCGTAAAGGTCGGTCACGACAATGACAGCCGTGCGCTGCGGTGTTTCCACAAGTCCCTCGCAGTATTGCAGAGCCTTGCCGATATTGGTACCGCCGCCGAGCTGTACGCTCATGAGCACCTGTGCAGGGTCCTCTGCCTCGCCGGACAGATCCACCACGCTTGTGTCAAATATCACCAGCCGGATATCCGCGAACGGCAGACGGGAGAGGATCTGCGCCATGACGGCACTGTGAATCACCGAGCCGAGCATGGAACCGCTTTCGTCAATGGCGATAATCACGCGCCATGTACTGTATTTCCTCACGCGGTCGCTGAAATACACGTTCTGCAGCACGAGCTGTCCGCGTTCCCTGTCATAATGCCGGAGATTGCGCCGGATGGTCTTTTTGATATCCAGATTCCTTGCACAGCGCACGGAACTGGAAGAATTGCGGTCAATTCTGCCGAGAACGCTGCGGCGAATGTCGTTTTCCAGCTGTTTGCGCAGCTGCTCTGCCACTTTGTTGGCAATCGTCTTTGCCGCTTCCAGTACCTCGCCGTGCATCAGGTGCTTGAGCTGTAGGATGGATTTGAGCAAATCCATATCGGGTTCGAGCTTTTCGAGTACCTGCTTATCGGTAATCAGCTCTGTCATGCGGAATTCTTCCAGTGCGTGTTTTTCCAGTATATCGGTCGTTTCTTTCGGAAAAAGCTTGCGCACCCTGGTAATCCATTCCGCAGCCGTCAGCATGGACGCACCCTGACCGCCGCGGCGTTCCTCCTCCATCCGGACATCCTCGCCCTGTGCGTTGCCGTAGAGGAAGTCGAGCAGTTCCTCCATATCGGAAAACTGCTGGATCTCACGCGATGTACCGCCGAATTGCAGCTGCTGCTCCGACAAACCGCCCAGTATCAGCCGCCAGCGGTTCATTGCCTGTGCATCGTTCATGCGCGTCCCCCCTCTTTGCAAATACCGCAGACTTCGCGGTCGAGCTGTGCGCCGAACAGGTACAATTCCTCATCCACCGCACGTTTCTTTGTAATATCCTCCGCCGATGCCGCGTACAGGGCTGCCGCTGACGCGGCAGTCTGCTGGATTTCGGCAGGGGTGAAATAGCTGAATGCAAGGCGCAGTGACGGGAGAATTTCCAGAAAATCGGAAATCTCCATGCCGGTAATCAACGCATCCGTCATGCGCAGAAAGCTTTCATCGGTCAGGGCAATATCACGCGCCGTTTCAAACAGCCCCTTGAGAAATAATGCCCCCTGTTTCTGCATGGGCAGACTGCCGCGCAGGTAGCCGCACATGGCAGATTCCGCCTGCGTCCGGAATGCACCGTCCATGGCATACAAAAGCCCTGACGCTGCGCCGAATACGGAGGGTTCTTTCTCCGCACGTTCCGTCAGCGTGAGCAGTGCAAGCCGGAATTCCTCCTGCCGTTCGGGCAGAACGCGTCCGGTAACGCCATAGAGCACACGGAAAATGGTAATGCACTCCTGCGCCCGTTCCGGCGGTACATCGCCCATGGTGGGCAGCAATGTGATGAGCTTGCCGAAACACAGGGCAATGCAGCGCACTGCCGCGTCATCGGAAAAATCATAGAGTCTGCGCAGAGAATGGAGCATGTCGAAATAGTACAGTCCCTTGCCGATGGAGAAAAAGTCACCATCCCCGACAAGGATCTGCTCCATGAGCGCGGCATCCTCCGGCGGCAGTGTAATGCCCATGAGAAAGCAGTCCACGGCAATTTTCGCCGCAGTTTCGCATCTTCTCTCACGGCGCAGAGCTTTTCCGGCAAGCGTCCGGCAGGCTTCTGCGAGTGTTACGCCGTCCGTGGTATGGTCAATGAGCACCGCGTCCACATGGGGTGTGCGGCGGTATCGCCAGACCTCGCGCACACGGCTTCTGTCCTTGCCTGCATGTAGATCCGGCCCTTTCAGCCGTTCTGCAAATTCCGTACCGAGGAACTGCATCCGGTGGAAAAACCGGCTTTCCTCCATGCCCCTGCCTTTCTGAAAGAGCGCGAGCTCTGCCTCCTGCGGTACGGCACTGCGGGATTTGAGCCGGAACGCTTCACACTGCGCTTCAAAATCCGCAATCAGCGGCGGCACATGGGAACGGTCGCCGATTCTGCCGACACCCTCCCCTGTTGCAAGCGTTCCGAGAATGTCCAGCGGCAATGCAGTTGCCGTTGTCCTCTCCCCCTTTATCATGCAGGCGGTCACTGCGTCATACAGCTCATACATGCCGCATTCCTGCGCACCGCGCAATGCAGCAAGCCCTTCCATCATGGAATAGGCTGCCGTGACATCGGCAGTGGAGATGGGAACGTCCTTTTTTGCCGCTTCTTTGGCAGTTCTTGCCAAAAGGTCAAGCGTCTGTGCACGGTAAATGCCCTCCGGCTGTGCGCCGGACAACAGTGCTCTGCACAGGGTATCATAAAATTCCGGATGCTGCATACCGGAGGCATAGCCGCGCAGGGCATCGGCGGCAGTGTAGGAATATGCCATCGGGTAGCAGTTCTGCACATTGTCCGGAAAATCGCGCAGTTTCGGCGGTTTTACATCGCCGTCCTGTAAAAGTGCGTACAATCCGGCACTGTGGAAACCGCCGGTGACAACGAGGATCTTCCCATAACTGCGCATTGCCTCCTGAATGCGCGATGCCATGCACTGTTCACGGGCAAGCGTTCCATCCGCTTCCAGTTCTGCCTGCGGTGTTTCTCTGCGTGTGAGGATGCAGTAGGTGTGCATCTGGCGCAGAAATTCCTCCGGTGTTTTGCGGATGCCGGCGATCTCGAAATATTTTTCCCAGAACTCCTCAAAGCTGCGCAGCCCTGTTTTTTCGCAGAGTTTCGCATAAAACCGGCTCTGCACCAAATGGGAATCATCCGCATAGCTATGCTTTTCCTGCTCCGTGCGCAATCCGCGGTCGCCCTTGGTATGCATCAGAATCGCACTGTAGGGCAGATCAATGAATTTCGCCGGAATTCCACGTTTTTTCGCCTGTACCATGGCATTGTATTCGGGGGATGCGTACAGGAACGGATAATAGCAGTGGTAATCCTCCCCCTCATCGCTGACAAGCTTTGCGGTATCCTTGTAGAAATAGTAGATCGCTGCCGGCAATGCGGTGTCCTCGTCCGTCAGGATGGGGATGAGGGCATTGGCATTTTCCGGTCCCTCGATAAGGATGATGTCCGGCTGGTACACTTCAATTGTACGCACAAGCTGATAGCTGCAAACGGGGCTGTGATGCCGCACGGGAAAAAGCAGCACGGGCTGCTCCATGGTGCAGGGAATCATTTCAGGTATTGTCCCGTTTTGTAATATTCCGTCCATATTCCGCCCTCTCTCTTGCTCTTTTCCTTGACAGCTGTATGGAAATAGCTCTTGAGCTTTTCCAAGTCGTCACGGTTTTCCTTGCAGACTGCGCCGAGGAGATTTTCTGTCAGCAGGTGCAGGTCAATCCTGCCGTCCTCGTAGTACCATGCATGGCTCAATGTCTGAAAATAGACGGAAACTGCCTCTGCCGTGCTCATGACAGCCGCCGGAGAATCCACGCGTGTTCCCTCGGCAGTCACGCCCTCGCGCAGTTCATGGTAGGTTACAGCGAGCAATTCCGCAACATCCTCATCCACGGGACAGTCAATATGACCAGTTTTCGCCAAATCCTGCGCTTCACGGACGATGATTTCCTTTTCCAGACGAACATCACGGATGGGAGCGACTGTTTCAAAATTGAAACGGCGTTTGAGTGCGCCGGACATTTCATTGACACCCTTGTCACGGGTATTCGCCGTGCCGATGATGTTGAAGCCGGGCTTTGCAAAGACGAAGCCGTCATCGCCAAGTTCCGGAATATTGAGGATTTTATCACTCATCACAGAAATCAGGCTATCCTGAATTTCCGCAGGTGTTCGCGTGATTTCCTCAAATCTTGCGAAAATCCCCTTTTCCATGCCCACCAGCAGCGGTGCAGGCACAAGGGCTTCACGGGATGGGCCATTAGAAAGAAGAAGCGCGTAATTCCAGCTGTATTTAATCATGTCCTCGGTTGTACCGGCTGTGCCCTGTACGGTGTTTGTACTCGTGCCGCAGATGGCAGCGGAGAGAAGCTCGGAGAGCATGGTTTTCGCCGTACCCGGTTCGCCCACCAGCATCAGACCGCGGCTGCCGGCGAGCGTGATGATGCAGCGTTCCACCAATGCGTCATTGCCGTAGAATTTGCGCGGAATATTCATAGTGCCCTGTGGAGTGGGGATGCTGCCGCCAAGAATGAACATGCGGACAGCTTTGGGGGAAAGCTTCCAGTTTTCGGGCTTTTTTCCGGTATCGGATGCAGCCAGTGCCGCAAGCTCATGGGCATAGCGGATCTCTACTGGCGGTTTGATGAAATTCTGTTCCATGGAGTGCCTCCTGATAGTAATAAGTATTGCCTATATTATAGCACATTGCTATATGAATTTCAAGCTGTATGAATAGTATAGCATGGCAGATGTTCAAAAATGGTGATTCTGGAAAAATCCCCTTGCAAAATTTTCGGTTCTGTGTTATACTGGTAAAAGAACAATATAATGCAGGCTGTCAAAAAACGACTTTTTCGACAAGCTGATCATGGAGGTACAGAAAATGGAATACTGGGATATTTATGACATCAACAAACAGCTGACAGGTCGTACAATGCAGCGCAATGATTTCACGATGGCGGATGGTGACTATCACCTGACCGTACTTGGCGTGGTATGCCGTCCGGACGGTAAATTTCTCATCACACAAAGAGCCATGGACAAGCACTGGGCACCGGGCTGGTGGGAGGTATCCGGCGGCGGCGTAACGGCTGGTGAATCTTCCTATGACGCAGTTTGCCGCGAAGTACTGGAGGAAACCGGACTGGATGTGCGCGGCGCACAGGGCGGTTATCAGTTCAGCTACCGCAGAGAGAGCAAGGGCGACAATTATTTTGTGGACATCTACCGGTTCATGATGGATTTCACCGAGGAGGATGTCACCCCCCAACTGCGCGAAACCACGGGCTTTATGCTTGCGGACAAGGCGCAGATTGAGGAATTTGCAAAGCAGGGCATTTTCCTGCATTACGACAGCATCAAGGACGTATTCAATATCTGAGGCAATCCCCCCCGAACGCTGCGGCATACGGGGGGGCGTTATTGTTCATGCGTGTTCTGGTAGGCAATGACCACTGCTGCAAAGGGAATTGCAGTACACAGGGCAAGTACAATCAACCCCCACAGGGGCAGAGAATGCGCCGTCACGTCATCGCAAATCAGATTGCACACCGGAAGAAAGGGTGCGCAGAGGAGCTTGTAAAAGCGGTAAAAATTCCCATCAACAATGCCGTATTTGGCAAGTGCAAGCACAATCCAGAGCAGCTGAAAGGGCAGGATGGAAACAAGTCCGAGAATTACGGGCTTTTGGGGGGATGGGGTGGATTCTGTCCGGCGGTTCGCTTTGGCGATGCTGTGTCCTGCCTGTGCCATGAGTCCTGCAAGGATGCCGACAGTACAGAATGCCGTCAGCAGGCGAATGACTGGGGACGCGGAAAAGGCAAGCGTCAGATTCAGAAAAAGCGTCAGGATTTCGGCAAAAAGGAGATAACCGTACAGTTTCAGACAATCTTTCATTTTTTTCCTCCGAAAATAGTGCATAGTCCATAAGAAAACGGACATACTGACAACAAAGGGGGCGTTTGGAATGCAGGATGAAAAGCCGACAAAAATTTACCAGCCAAAACAAACGGACACTGCACGGATTACCGCGCTTTCACAGAGCAGTGCACCAGTGAAAGTATATACACCACCAGCGCACAGCTCACATTGACTCAGCTTTCCACTTCTTATACTAAATCTTGAATGAAAATGCGGGATGCGGGTGACTCCCCGCGGGGCGGGCAATGTCATCAACTTAAACGGGGGCAAGGGGGCGATAGCCCCCAAGCGGGGTTCCAAGGGGCGCAGCCCCTTGGGCGGTGGAGGCGGCGCAGCCGCCTCCCATAATCCCCCTCCCTTTGGGAGGGGGCAGGGGGGCGAGAGCCCCCAAGCGGGGTTCCAAGGGGCGCAGCCCCTTGGGCGGTGGAGGCGGCGCAGCCGCCTCCCATAATCCCCCTCCCTTTGGGAGGGGGCAGGGGGTGGGACAATCCTTGCACAACTTTCCTAAAGTTGATGACATTGGCGGGGCGGGGAGATGCTGAACAAAGTGAAGCAGAGGGGACGGGCTGTTCAGCGCAGCCCCCGCATATCCCTCCCCCGCTTTGCGGGGGAGGTGCCGCCGAACGGCGGCGGAGGGGGCAGCTCTTGCTATCTGTTCAAGTTAAGAAACATCATCAAGTTTTAGCTTTTACAAACTACTAATACCGTGTAAAACCTAAATCTTGTATGAAAAAAGCGGGATTCGGGGGGCGCAACCCCGCATATCCCTCCCCCGCTTTGCGGGGGAGGTGCCGCCGAACGGCGGCGGAGG
>SVNO01000063.1 GCA_015066845.1 Ruminococcus sp.
GGCATTTGGCGCGAATGCGACAAAGCGTATCATTGCCGCGCGTCCACCCATTTCAAATCAAGGGGGGCATGGGGGGTAAGCGCGGCATTTGGCGCGAATGCGACAAAGCGTATCATTGCCGCGCGTCCACCCATTTCAAATCAAGGGGGGCATGGGGGGTAAGCGCGGCATTTGGCGCGAATGCGCCAAAGCGTATCATTGCCGCGCGTCCCCCCATTTCAAATCGAGGTGATATTAAATGGAGCAAAATTACGGATATATTCATTCAATTGAAAGCTTCGGTACCGTGGATGGACCGGGCATCCGGTTTGTCATCTTTTTTCAGGGCTGCCCCATGCGCTGCCTGTACTGCCACAATCCGGACAGCTGGAAACCGCAGCAGGGCGAACGTGTGAGTACGGATGAATTGCTGGAACGCTACGCACGGAACAAGGAATTCATGAAGGACGGCGGTATTACTGCAACGGGCGGCGAACCGATGCTCCAACTGCCATTCCTCACTGAACTGTTTACCAAGGCACATGAACGCGGCATTCATACCTGTCTGGATACCTCCGGCATCTGCTTTTCACCGGAGCAGCCACAGAATGTGGAAAAGCTGATGACGGTCACTGACCTTGTGATGCTCGATATCAAACATATCGACAACGATGTACACCAGCGGCTTACTGGACATAGCAACCGGAATATTCTCGCATTTGCGGAATTTCTCGCTGCGCATCAAGTCCCCCTCTGGATTCGCCATGTGGTCGTACCCGACTGGACGGACAATCCTCAGGACTTGCGCAGACTCGGATTCTTTATCGGCGGTCTGCGGTCGCTCAAAGCTCTCGATATCCTGCCCTACCACGATATGGGTAAGGCGAAATATGCAGCTCTCGGCATGGACTATCCCCTCGGTGATACGCCCCCCCTCCCTCAGGAGGCGGCTGTACAGGCAAGGGAGGAAATCATGTATGGCATCCGGCAACGACTGCGTAAGGGATAAAAAATGCCCCTTTCATCGGACAAACGTCCTGTGAAAGGGGCATTTCTGTTAAAATGTTTCTTACTTGTTGACAGCTTCCTTCAGGTTCTTGCCAGCCTTGAAAGCCGGTGCCTTACATGCCGGAACATCTGTCATTTCCTTGGTGCGGGGGTTCATGCAGGTCTTTGCACTGCGCTCACGAACCTCGAATACACCGAAGCCTGTCAGGGATACCTTTTCACCTGCTACCAGTGTGTCCTTGATGGTGTCCAGAACAGCGTTTACTGCCAGATCTGCGTCCTTCTTAGAGCAGTCGAGCTTTTCAGCGACTGCCTGAATCAGTTCAGCTTTTTTCATCGTTACATCCTCCAGTAAGTTAATTATATATGTATTATATACGATTCTTAGCGATTTGTCAAGACATTTCGGAAAAATCTACTTTTCTACAGATTTTTGCACTCATTGCCGCAGAAATTTAGATAATATCATCGAATTTGGCGAAATCTTCCGAAAAATCCACATCCTCAGGCATTATGGTTCTCCAGTTTTGCAGAACGCATCAGCTCCAGCACGGATTGCGCCTCCTGTGGTGTGCTCGTGAAAATTTCCGCGTTATCGGAACGATGCCGCACGGAAATCTGCGGAATACAGAGCTTGAGAATGCTGCTGCTGCTGCCAAAGCCTACGCCGGTGTAATCGCTCATCCATGGATTCTCCACAAGCGTGTGCGATAAGCCGGCAAGCTCCTCGCCGCCGCAGCGGATATAGAACAGATAGGGCGCAGGATGGGCATGGCGCAATCTCCGGTACAGCTCAAAGCTGTTGGGCGCGTTGTGGACGCGCAGTGCAGTTCCTTCTCCCTCCACTGCAATCGGCGGCGCGTCATCACGAACCTGCGGTGCAAGACGGTATCGCTCGATCTTCGTGGCAAGCTCCGCTGCACGAACCTCTGCTGCCTGATACTGTGCACCAAGGTCTGCGTCACGCTGCAAATTGATGATGATGCGCGCGGTACTCGTGCGGTGATTGTACGCGACAAGTTCGCGATAGAACCAGAATGCACGTTTGCAGCCGGCAGTGCACGGCGCAGTGACAAAACCACCGACAAATTCCGGCATCTCCGGAATGCGGGGGCTGTTCATGTCGCGAATAATGCCCGTGGCTGCATGTTCCGGCGCAATGGTGTAAATTTTCTTTTCGCCTGCCGGTGTAATCAGACAATGCGCACACGAACCGTCACTCGGCTCATGGACACCGATCTGCGAACCTGCACCGATGTACGACCAATCCTGCCAGTCATCCGGTGTGTTGATGCTTTCGAGTAGGAATGCCTGCTCCTCTTCCTGCGCAAGTGCTCCGAAAATTTGCAGAGGTGACCAGTGATCAGCTGGTACTTCCCAACAAACCGGAATTGTGCTGTACTGCGCAGCCAGTTTCCTTACCTCGCTCAATGTTGGATACAACATAAGTGTCCTCCCCTCCTCAGTTCAATGTACACTGGCTCTTGTGTGCATTGCCTGAAAAGCCTGCATTTCATGTGAAATGGCAGGTGTAATGTTGTAATTATACCATGTTTACAGCGAATTGTCAAGTTTTCACCCGAAAGAGGGCTTGTGCACTGACAGTTCTTGAAAAATTTCAAAAAGATTGTCCAAACCACTTGCCATATCAGCAAAAAAATGGTATAATAATTATGTACGATTATGAGCGTCCCCTTGCGAAAGTCTGCGCTTTTTCAGCGGATGTGCACTTGCATGAGGATGCACGGAAAAAATAGAAAGGACAGCAGCCCGTCCGCCGGACGCTGGTCTGCTTTGGTTTGAATCATGGGTTCTTTTTTTGGCAACGTTTGGACAAAGCGCGCGGTTTCCCTGCTCAGTCCACTGTACTGCATCCCGATTGTCGCGCTTTCTTACCTATCCATTTTCTACGAAATGACAGTGACAGATCCCAAATCCATCTGCATCCTGCTCTCTGCCATTTCTGCCATCGCGCTCATCGTGATGCTCTACACGCGACGACAATTTCTGACAATCCTGTCAAGTCTGGTCATGCTCCCGGCTCTCCTGCCGGCAGTGCTGCTCTATTTCGGTGAGTGGCATGTACTCGTTCCATTGCTTGTAGTGGCGATTATCATTTTCTTTTTCTCAGGACTCGGCGAAACGGCAAAAACAGTGTTCGGTACGATATTCGTACTCCTCTACCTGCTTGGCTCACTCGTTTATTTCATGTACACTACCCTGTTCGCTCCCTCCACGGTTTCCACTGTTGTGGAATCGAATATCTCCCCCTCCGGCGCATACCGCTACGAGGTGGTCAATACGGTGGACAGCTCAAACGGCAGTACCGCAGTGATTGTGGAATCAAACACGCTGGACAAGATTTACGACACCATGGTGTTCAAGCCGCGCGGACTGACGCGCACTGTGCTGATGTCACGTCCCTTGCAGGAATCCACCAAAATTGAGTGGAAAACCGAAACACGAGCAGCCATCACCTCCGGTATCTACAGCATTTCCAAGGATGTGGAAGTGACACTGAGTGACAAGCAAATGGAACTGCTCGGACTGACTGCGTATGAAGTGACCTACGGTAACGGCAATACCGTGACCATGTATCCGGCACAGTACCACGAAACCATTGTGGAACTGACTGCCGAAGAGATGAAACTGCTTGAAACAGAAAAAACCTCCTATAAGCTCGATTCCCTGAGCGAAAAGGCGTTGAAGAAGCTCAACATTACCATCAATGATTTGCGTACCTTCCCCCTTGCAAACCTGACCGATGGACAGCTCGCTGCACTGGGCATCCCTGAATCTGGCGATGTCATGTACTGCAACGGAAAACCTGTATTCCGGTATTATATCGCAATTCTCGAAGAATATTTCGATATGTCCAAGCAGGAGCTTGCATTCTGATGAATTGATACGAACTCAATAGTATGAAAAGCGGCGGCAGAAGTGATTCTGCCGCCTTACTTTTGCGTCATTGCAGGAATCGGACAAAAAAACCGCTGCACGATCGTGCAGCGGTTTCAATATTAGTCCAGATTCAAATCAGCAGATTAAACCGGGAAGGACTTAACCAGACCGATTGTGTACTGCAGGATAGCCAGAGCGTCTGCAGCGGACGGAGAACCATCCTGGTCAACGTCAGCATTCAGGATACCCTGTTCTGTCAGCTTTTCACCAGCCAGCAGGTTCTGGTTCAGTACCAGTACGTCACGGATGTCAACCTCACCGTCAACATTAACGTCACCAAGCATCAGCTTGCCAGGATCAACCGGATCATCGCCAGGGCCAGGATCAGGTGTTGTTCCAACAGGTCCAGGTGTCAGCTCATCGCCGTACAGTGTAGCCATTACACCGTGAGCCATCAGAATGTCACCAGCGTGCCAGAATCTGTGGTATTCCAGCGGAACTGCGCCAACGTTTTTGAAGTCAGCCAGTTCTTTTCTACCGCCCTCAGAAGAAGCAGACAGCTGACCGCTCCACTCTGCACCAGCAGCAGTATCCTTTTCGTATGCAGCCTTCAGCTTGCCAACCAGCTCGATAGCCTCAGAAGATGTCTTCGCGCCCTTGCACTTAGAAGCATCTTCGTACATAGAACGCAGGCTCAGGAAGGTTGCGCCATTCTCGATAGCATCGCCGCTCGGCATTGTACCGCTGTAAGAAGACGGAACGTGTACGGGCTGGCAGAAGAATCTTGCCAGAGAACCGTTGTTCTCAGTTCTGTTCATACCGATGTCATCACGGCCCAGTTCCCACTCGCGGTCGAGCAGTTCCTTAGCCAGATACAGTGCGGTTGCACCGAGGTCAGCGTCGTCAACAGAAATGGAGTTGCCATTGCCGTTTGTTACGCCGTCAACGATACCGGACTTTGCTGTAGAACCGATGCAATCTACCTTTGCATTAGCCAGATCTGCGCCAGTTACGCCCTTAGCCTTTGCGAAGTAAATCAGGGTGTTAGCCAGAGAAGAGATACAACCAAGGTCAGTGTTACCATAACCAGTGATTGTGCAGGACAGACCGGAGTTAGCGGAAGAAGAACCGCCCCATTTGTCGGGCTGACCGCTCCAGTCGAGGTTGGACGGCATGTAGAAGTCGCCATCATCAGTCAGAACGGAGTTGTTAATGAACCAAGCTACCCATCTGCTGAGCATCTGATCCAGTGCATCCTCAATGGACATACCGCCGGGCTTTACGCCGGAGTTATCGCCATCCTTGCGTACCCAGTAGTACAGCTCAGACAGACGCTGAGTAGACCATACCTGGTTACCGATCCAGTGGTTGGAACCCGGGTCAGCATATACCGGATGCTCGACGTAAGCCATGCCGTAGAATGTGGAGATACCGCTCGGATAGCTCTCATAACGGCCCTTATAGGAGTTTGTACAACCACCAGCGAACGGGCCCTCGGGAGACTGCAGCCAGAGATACATTTCGAGCTGTCTCTGCAAAGATGTTGTATAGTCTTCCTCAGCCTTCTGTGCCTTCATGCCGCCGCTCAGAGTAGAATCTGTCAGCAGAGCAAAAGCAGCCAGCGGGTTCTGATAGAACTGGTGAGAGTGAGAGCAGCCAATCTGCCATACCCAGTTCTGACCGGAATTAGACAGCGCGCCGCCCCAAGATGTGTACCAGTTTCTCAGGAAGTGAGCACTGTCGTAACCAACATTGCCGTTTGTCCAGCTTGTGCTCTCACCGATTTCCTGATAGTACTTGTCGAAGAAGTTGTTACGGAGTTCGTCACCCATCATAGCAGCGTTAGCGTTAACAGAAGAATCATCAACGCCCCACTTGATGGAGTCAAAAACAGCCTGAATTGTACGGTCCTCAGCGTCAGGTGCGTTGGTGTACGCATACTGATTTGTAACCTTTTCATCTCTGTTGAAGATACCCTTCATACCTCTGTCAGGGTTACCATACTTCTTTTCTTCAATACACGGATGCGGAACAGTTTCCCAGCAGGACTCCTGCTCACCACGCTGGAATGTATTGATGAATGTGAAGTCAGTACCTGTACCGAAGCCATACCAGTTCTCAACGTCTGCCAGCCAGTGCATCAGGTACAGACCCTTCTGACCAGAATATGCCTGTGTGAAGTAGCTGTGAATCGGGTTCTCAGCAGTCTTTTCAGGCTCGGATGCCCACTCATCAGGGCACTGGTCGGGTGTGTCGTACTCGCCGCAGTACTGCGCGCTTACGGAACCGCCCCAGAAGTTGTCCTGTACAGTCGGAATCATGTTTTCCATGGTCTTCCATGCCTTAGCCAGGTCATTTGTGTTGGTTACAGAAGTACCAACCTGATCTGCATGGTTCTGTGCAATGTTGTCTCTCATTGCAGCTACCCATACCAGATAGGACATAGCCTCGGATGTTGTTTCGTGACCATAGTCAGGAGCCTCGATGATGACTTCTTCAACGGAATGGAACGGAATACCGAATGAAGAATTGGAAGAACCATTCTCGCTCAGGTAACCATTCTCAACGCCGTTTGTCATAACGTCATCATACATGGACAGGAAGCGCTCTGCATAAGTGCTGTCGCCAAATGCCTCGGGCTTTGTTCTGTCGCCTGCTGCGGATGCAACAGTTGCTACCATTGCGTTTGTAGCCATCGCTGCGGACAGTACAGCTGCAATGAAAGCCTTGCTCTTCTTAAAAAGCATTGAAATTTCCCCTCTCGTAATGTATTTGGGCTTACGCCCGGTCGTGGTTTTTGGGATTGCTCCCACTTTAATTTCACACTGCCAGTCCTTTGGACAGCAGGTTGTGAACAAATGCACGATAGCCACAGATACCTGCGGCTGACCAACATTTTCATAATTTATTATATCGGATAAATTTTTCTTTGTCAAGCCTTTACAGAAAAACTGACCATGATTTTCATTTTTTTCGTCATTTGATACATACGGCATATGCGCGTTTTGTGCATTTTGACGATGGTTTCTGCACCATCCTCAATACCAGTAATTGGATTTTCAACAAATCTACTGTAAATTCTCACAGATTTCTCACACTTATCGTGTATGATGTCTATGGCGTATTGCGAAAACCGCGCAGTTCCGTGCTTTAGTTGAGCAAATAGCACAATTCGTTTTTTTGACGAAATCTATTCAAAAATAGAACTTTCCTATTTTCGGACATCCTTTTGCAGGGTTTTGCCTTTTCTCATACCCTGCCTAATTTTATACATTTTGCCCATCATTTAACCGTAGTGACATAAAATGTACATATACCGTTCACTTTTTTATGGCATAATATTAGTGTGTCTGTCCTGTACGGGCACGATTTCTGGAAAGGAGATTTTATATGGTTGAAATCAAAAACTTGACAAAGTATTATGGTAACAATCCTGCTGTACGCGGCATAGATTTTGAGATTCGCGATAATGAAATTCTTGGTTTTCTCGGACCGAACGGTGCTGGCAAATCCACGACAATGAATATCATTGCCGGCTATCTCCCCTCAACGGGCGGCACGGTTACTGTAAACGGCTTCGACATTACGGAGGAGGCGGCGCAGGCGAAGAAATGCATTGGCTATCTGCCTGAAATTCCGCCGGTATATCCGGATATGCGTGTGGAGGAGTATCTGTTTTTCGTTGCTGGTCTGAAAGGTGTCAAGCGCGCAGAGCTCAAGGCGCAGGTAGAATCGGCGATGGAGCGTCTGCGCATTACGGACATGCGCCGCAGACTCATCCGCAATCTGTCCAAGGGCTACAAGCAGCGTGTTGGTTTTGCGCAGGCATTGCTGGGCAATCCGAAGATCCTGATTCTGGACGAGCCGACAGTTGGTCTGGATCCGTCACAGGTGATCGAGGTGCGCAACCTGATTCTCGACCTGAAAAAGGACCACTCGATTATTTTCAGCTCCCATATTCTGGCGGAGGTCAGTGCGGTCTGTGAGCGTGTTGTCATCATCAACAAGGGACAGATCATGGCGATCGACACCATTGAGAATCTCCAGAAAAGCATGGTGGCAAATACGCTGCTCAACCTGAAGGTAGAGGGCGACAAGGACAAGGTAGTACGTCTGCTCAAGGATGTACGCGGCGTGAAGAATGTATCGGATATCGAGTATGTCAGCAGCGGTGTATATACATATAAAGCTGAGATTGAAAACGAGTCCGTGCGCAAGGACATCCTGTCCGTTCTGCTCAACAACGACTGCAATCCCATTGAAGTTACAATGGCGAAGCTGAATCTTGAGCAGGTATTCCTCAAGCTCACCGAAAAGGGAGAGAAGCGAACCAGTCTGCAAGACCTGCTGACGGAGGACGCTGCGACTGCACCCGCGTCCGAAAATCCCTATGACAACGAGGAGGCGTAACGATGTTTTCACTTTATAAAAAGGAAATGCAGTCCTTCTTCTTTTCCCCCTTTGCCTATGTACTGGCTGCATTGTTTATGTTTGTATTTTCCCTGAGCTTTGCAACCTCCATTGGTTCACTGACAAGCTCCACGCTGAAATTTTCTTTCCCGAACATTTTCTACAACAATTTCTTCTACTTCATCTTCCTCATTCCCATCCTGACCATGCGTTCCTTTGCAGATGAGCGCAAGGGCGGTACGGAAGTACTGCTGCTGTCGAGTCCTCTGAGCGTATCCAAAATTGTACTGGCGAAATTCCTCTCCATTGCAACGGTGTTCCTGTTCATGATGACAGTTTCGATGTTCTTCCCGATTTATGCAGCCTGCAAGGGCGAGGTGATGTGGTCTTCCCTGTTCTGCGCCTATATTGGCTTTTATCTCTGGGGTCTGGCGTGTATCGCAGTGGGAATGCTGCTTTCCGCACTTTCGGAAAATTCCATCATTGCTGCCGTTCTTGGTGAAATCATCATGCAGGGTTTCCTGTTTCTGGACAATTTCGGCGCAACGGCACTGGTACAGTCCTACCCGAAGCTCAATTCCATCATCACATGGTTCTCCTTACAGCGCAGATTCGTGTTCTTCTCACAGGGCATGTTCCGACTGGAGGATTTGGTCTTCTTCCTTTCGGTTACGGCTGTGTTCCTGACATGGATTATCATCGCCATTGAAAAGCGGCGTTGGAGCCGGAGCTAAGACAGCATATGAAGTATTTTTCTCTGAGAGGGGCTAAACATGGAACAGAATACAAAAAAGATTAAAAATGTCAAGAACCGGAAATTTGCTGCTTATGCCGCAATTCTGGTTGCACTGGTACTTGCGGTTGCCGTTCCGCTGAATCTGCTGGCAAGCCGTCTGAACATTGTCTGGGATATGACACCAACAGGGCTTTACGAGCTTTCGCAGACGACAACAAAGTACCTTGATGAACTGGATCATTCCGGAAAAACGGTGGATTTCTATTTCCTGATGGAAATGGACTACCTGTCCACGGACACCAACAGCATGGCACTGTACCACACACTTGAGCAGTACAGCAGCTATGACTGCATCAATTTCGTGGATTTCGACCCGAACAACGAGCCTGCACTGATTGAGAAAATCAATCCGGATGGCATCCTGAATCTGAAAACCGGTGATATGGTCATTCAGTGCGGCGAAAATACGCGGCATGTCCCCGGTGTCAATATGTACGAGTACAAGTACTCCTATGACAGCGCAGGCAATCCGCTGGTAGAAGAAGCCAATTTTACGGGTGAAAACTTCATTACCGGTGCGATCGACGCAGTTGTCAGCGGCAGAAATTCGATGGTATACTTCCTCACCGGACATGGTGAAAAATCCCTGAAGGATGACTACACCGTATTCAGACGCAACCTGATCAACCGCAACTACACGCCTGCTGAGCTGAATCTCTCCATGTCCGAGGCAGTGCCGGAGGATGCTTCCTTGATTATCGTGGCTGCACCGCAGCTCGACCTGACCAACGACGAAACGCGCAAGCTCAACGATTATCTGGACAAGGGCGGCAATGTATCGTTCCTCATGTCCCCGAACGAGTCCGATGTGGTGTACAAGAATTTCGAGTCCATCATGGAAGCATTCGGCATCGGCATGGACTATGACATTGTTGCAGAAACCAATCCCGACCTGTACAAGGGCAGTCCCTATCTGTATCAGGTAAGCGTTGTTGCTTCCGAATCTGAATACAGCACCCATCTGACCGATGAGCTGATCAACATGACAAACAGCAACATCTACCCGTTCATGCAGGACAGCCGCAGCTTCTTCCGCTATTCCGGCGCAGAGGATCCCACATTGCAGATTGAGCCGCTTTTGCAGACCATCTCCACTACTGATGAGATGGGCAATACCGTTTCCACTGCCATTGGTGAGCCTTACGGCGGAAAGTCCACCAAGACTATCGAAAACGAGGTACTTGACCTTGTCATGTATTCCACAAGCCCCTCCAGAAATGACGCAAAACTTTTAGTATTCGGTAATGCAGAATTCATTGATGACGAGCATGTGGAGGAGGACTTCATGATTGTCCCCGTCTTTATGATGCTCTCTACCATCAGCTGGATGCATAACAGCGATCTGGACACGGATATGGGCATCATGAACAAGGCAAAGGACTTTGACTTCATGCACCTGAATTCCGAAACAGAAGCCAATACCACAACGGTAATCTTCATTGTTGTACCGTTCATCGTAGCACTGATCGGTGCTGGCGTATGGCTGGGAAGGAGATACTCATGAGTTCCAAAACAATGAAACGCTTCATCCTCATTCTGGTTGTCCTGCTCTTGTGCGCACTGGGCGGCTATCTGATTGCGGATACCGTGATGAAGCAGAAAGAGAAGGCAATTGTCGAGGAACAGGCTTCCCTGCATCTGTTCCACTTCGACCCGAATGCTGTGGAATCGGTAACACTTGACGGTAAGGACGGATTCTTCCGCTTTACTTTTCAGGACGCTGACTGGAAACTCACAGAAACGGATTATACCCGTGATATTACCATCAATCCTGCATATCTGTCCACGGTCTGCTCCTACATGAGCGAACTGACGGCACTGACAAAATTTGAAAGCAGCCCTGAAAAGCTTGCTGATTATGGGTTGGACGATCCGGTGACTTTAACCTGCCATATCGGCGATACGGAACATACGCTGTACATCGGCAATCCCACGCCCACGAATGAATATTTCTATGCAAAGCTGCCGGATAATGAAACGGTATTTGGTCTGGATTTCACCCATGGTTCCGTTCTCTACGGTGACATCTTGATGATAAAAAGCTCATGGATGCTCAATTATTTTGAGAATGAAATCTGTGAAATTCGACTGGAACGTGACAACAAGGTCGTCTACGACCTGAAGAGGGACACCCTCTGGACGATGCTTGCACCGATAGAGGGCGGCAATATTGACTCTGCAACGGTTGACTCCATGCTGACAAATCTGGTACGTTTCGAGTTGGATTCCTATGTTGACATCCGCAACGAGAATCATGACCTGTCAAAATACGGACTGGACGACATCTATGCAACCCTGCGTGTCAACGATATAAACGGCAAGGAAACCATTATCGATTTCGCGCATTCTGACCCCAATAACGGTGTTGTATATCTCTACTACCGCAACGAAAACGAGATCGCAACAATCACACAGAACCAGTCAAACTTCCTCAACACACAGCTCAAGGAGCTGATGAAGGATGAAGTCATGAAGATGGATTATTATACAACTGCCAGTGTGGATGCAGTGGTGGACGACATCGCATTCCGCATGGAAATTGACGAGGCAAACGGTATCCGCACACTTGACGGCGTGGATATCACTGCCCTTGGTGCAGAAGCCATCACAACATTCCGTGCACTCTACGACACCATGTCCAACCTTGTATTTGAGGATTTGCTGCCTGACGAACAGGTGGATGTGACAGCAGAACCGGCTGCGATATTCCGGTACACGATGCAGGATGGCACTGTAAGTGAGCTTACACTGATTCCGGCGGATGATGAAGAACTGACGTATTATGCTTTGATTGACGGCGAATACAGCGGTATGACCGTCCGCAGACGTGAACTCAGCGGCACATCCGGCGTTCTGACATTCCATGAGAGAATGATGGATCTGCTTGCAGATTCGCAGAGCGCGGAGTCTTAATACAATAGGAACAGCCCCGTGATGAACGGGGCTGTCAGTCTGTCAAAAAACCTAAAAAAACGAGGAGCGATAGCTCCGCACAAGGGGTTCGGGTGACTCCCCACGGGGTGGGGAGATGCTGAACGAAGTGAAGCAGAGGGGACAGGCTGTACAGCGAAGTCCCCGAAAAATAGCCCCTCCCCCGTTGGGGGAGGGGTTGGGTGCCTGAGCCTGAGTCAGGATGCTGCTTGAGGGCGACGGTATGCCGCAATAGGATTTAACTGCGGCTGTGGGGGCAGTTACAGGGGTGCTAACCC
>SVNO01000064.1 GCA_015066845.1 Ruminococcus sp.
TGGTCAGACCAATACTGATTTTCTTATTCAAAGGCATACTCCTTTCCTGTTGGCAGAAAAGGGACGGCAATCAGCCATGAGGCGATACCGTCCCGATCCATCAATAATTCAGATAACCGCTGGGATTCACTGCTGTACCGTTCTTACGGATCTCAAAATGCAGGTGATAACCCGTGGAATGTCCTGTACAGCCGACAATGCCAAGTCCCTGTCCCTTGCTGACATAATCGCCAACGGACACATTCACCGACTGCATATGTGCATACATCGTAGAATAGCCGTCACCGTGGGATACAATGACATAGTTGCCGTAGCCGTTGCCGCAGCAATTGCTTGTCTTGGCGTAATTATGGGTACATGCCGTATTTACGCCGATGACCGTACCGCTTCTGGAGGCTGCAACGGTCGCGCCCTTGTTCTGCGCAATATCATAGCCCTTATGCAGCTTGCCCCAACGCCAGCCGTAGTAGCTGGATATGTAATAATAGCCGGGGCAGGGCCATGCAAAGGATGTGCTTGTATAATCGCCGGAGGAACTGCCTCCGCCAGAGGAACTGCCGCCGCCGGACGAACTGCCGCCGCCGGACGAACTGCCGCCGCCGGATGAGCCGCCGCCGGAAGGCTGCTGCTGCTGTTGCTGCTGCGCTGCCTGTTCCTGCTTCTTCTTTTCTTCTTCCTTACGCTTGCGCTCGGCTTCTTCCTTGCGCTTGCGTTCTTCCTCCGCTTTGCGGCGGCGTTCTTCTTCCTCCGCACGACGGATCGCTTCACGGATCTCCGCTTCCGCAGCCTCTAAGCGATCGTTTTCCGCTTTCAGGTCGCTGATGGATTTGTTGCGGTTATCTTCCTCGATTTGCAGACGCTCCAGTTCTGCCTGCGTCTGTGCAATGGATTCCTGCAAATCTGCCATCGCTGCTTCCATTTCATCGCGCTTGGCCTCTGCATTTGCTTTCTCCAGTTCGAGCTTTTCCATATGGGAGTTCAGCTGTGTGAGATTGGTGTTATATGCTTCCAGCTGTGCTTTCAGTTCATTGACAAGCTCGTCATCATGACGTGCTACACAGGAAATCAGCTCATATTTGGACAGAAGATCGTAAAAATCCGTTGCACCTACCAGTGCGGAGGCAAGGCTGTCGTTGCCATTGACATACATCGCGCGCAGACGGAGCTTGAAGGTTTCCAGTCCCTCTGCAATGTCAATTTCCTGCTGTGCAATCACTGCTTTCAGCTCTTCGATCTGTGCCTCCAGTGCGGCAATATTGGTCTTGATGTTTTCCAGCTCCGTATCCAGAATCTGCATATTTTCCTGCAATGCTGCGATTTTATCCTGCAACACTTTCTGGTATTCCTTTTCAGCCTGCTTATCGGATGCAAACTGTGCAAGGTCCTTTTCATACTGCTGAATCTTCTTGTTATTCGCTTCTCTCTGTGCTTCCAGCTCTGCAATGGTTGCACTGTCTGCCACCTTGACATTGGCATTATACTGCGGAACCATGCCTGTGAAGCAAGCGGCTGCCATCATAATGGCTGCGGCTTTCATTTTCCAGTTTCTCATACTCTGCTAATGTGCAGAACTCACCTTCCTTTATGGTGCGCCATACTGATAGAACACGCCGTTTTCCCCATGGCTGCGTCCTTTTCTCAGGATGACTTATACGTCAATGTGCTTGGTCGTACTCAATGCACTTCCGATTGCGCCTATCAATGCGCCGCCCAGAACATATGCAACGGTCACTTCCAGATAAATTGCACTGAATTGGATGATGTTTCCCATACCAATGATGCTCAACAATGCCACCTGTTCCTGCAGGATGTTGACGATGGAATCATACACAAGCCATGTGATAATCAACGCACTGCATCCAGCCAGAAAGCCCGTAATCATGCCCTCTACAAAGAACGGCAGACGGATAAAGGCATTGGTTGCGCCTACATATTTCATAATCTGAATTTCCTCACGGCGCGCATACACACTTGCCTTGGTGGTGTTGGAAATAATGACCATGGACACCACGACCATTGCAATGACAATTGCACCCATCACCCATGTCAGGATGGTTCTCAGCTGAATGAGGATGTTGACGAAATCATACGGTGCACGGATGGAATAAATGTGGTCGAGTTTTTCAATTTGCACGATGGTCGCGTCAATTTCGCCGATATCCTCCACGCGCAGACGATATGCGTCAACCAACGGGTTATCATCGCCGAGGGATTCAAACAACACCTCATATTCTGCCATGCTGTCCTTCAGGGAAAGGAATGCTTCCTCCTTGGAATAGAACGAAACTTCGGCAATATTTGCCATTCCCTTGAGTGTTTCGCCGATTTCGGCAATCTGTGTTTCGTCGGTATCGTCATCAAGGTACACAATGACCTCGTTCTTTTCCTCGATACCGCCAATGATGGAATTCACATTATAGTACAGAAGTACTGACAATCCGACAAGCAGCAGGGATACAAGGAGAACACAGAACGAGGCAAATGCCATCATCCGGTTTTTCCATACATTATCCACGCCCTGCTCGATCAGATATTTTACACCACTAACCTTCATTTGTGCCTCCTATCACCTCATCGAATACGATCTCGCCCTGCGTAATGTTGATGATTCTTCCGCCGAAATGGCGTACCAAATCATGTTCATGCGTTACCATCAGGACGGTCGTGCCGCATTCGTTGATGCCCTTGAGGAGTTCCACAATTTCATAGGAAAGCTCAGGGTCAATATTACCCGTCGGCTCGTCCGCGATAATCAGCTTCGGGTCATTGACCAGTGCTCTGGCAATGGCAACACGCTGCTTTTCACCGCCGGACAGCTCATCCGGATAAGAATTTGCTTTTGCCTGCAAGCCCACAAGGCTGATTACATAGGGTACGCGCTTGCGGATGTATTTACGCGGCGCGTCAATGACACGGAGCACGAATGCAATGTTCTCATACACCGTCATGGACGGAATCAGGCGGAAATCCTGAAACACGATGCCGATGGTACGGCGCAGCTCCGGAATCTTGCGCTTGCGCAGCTTACTTAAATTATAACCATTTACGGTAACAATACCGCTTGTTGCGTCAATTTCTTTCAGAATCAGCTTAATCATGGTACTTTTGCCCGCGCCGGAGGAACCGACCACGAATGCAAAGTCACCGTCATTGATTTTCAAGCTGACATTATTCAGCGCGTCCACACCACTTGCATAAGTGACGGACACATTTTTTAATTCAACCATTTATAAAGAAGTGCACCTTCCTTTCCGCACTGGAACGACCGGATAAAGAGTTTGCCCGACACGCATAGTGTGTGTCAGGCAAAGAAATGCAATCTTTCATCAGAATTTTACAGGATTTGCCTGAAGATATTTTTTCACCATAAGTGCGATTTTGAAGATAATCGCATGATCGAATTCTCTCAGATCAAGACCTGTCAGCTTCTTGATTTTTTCCAATCTATAAACGAGTGTATTACGGTGTACAAAGAGCTTTCTGGATGTTTCGGACACATTCAGGTTGTTCTCGAAGAACTTCTGAATGGTGAACAGCGTTTCATGATCGAGGGACTCAATGCTGCCGCGCTTGAATACCTCGTGCAGGAACGTGTCGCAGAGTGTGGTGGGCAGGTGGTAAATCAGACGTGCAATACCCAGATTGTCGTAGCTTACAATTACCTTGTCCGTATCAAATACCTTGCCGACTTCCAAAGCCATCTGTGCTTCCTTGAAGGAACGTGCCAGCTCCTTAACGCTTGTTACAGCAGTACCAATACCCACGTTAACGCGTGTATAGAACTCGCTGGACAGCGTATCGGAAATAGAACGCGCCAGATTTTCCAGATCCTTGGACTCTACTGTGCTCTTGATTTCCTTAACGAGCACGATATCATTTTCTGTAATGTTGAATACAAAATCCTTGTTCTTGTCAGGGAACAGGTTCTGAATTACGTCATACGCAGAAATATCATTGGAGGATACAATGCGGATGAGCAGTACCACTCTGCTGATTTCTGCATTGAAATGCAGCTCGCGCGCCTTGATGACAATGTCACCGGGCAGCACGTTATCGAGTACTACGTTCTTGATGAAGTTGTTTCTGTCATACTTCTCATCGTAATACTGCTTGATATTAGACAATGTAATGGACAGAATGCTTGCATACTTGGATGCAGCCTCGTCCGTACCCTCTACAAATACCGCATAATCCGGCTTTGCATGAGGGCCGAACGGCTTATATGTATAGCCGTCGCGGATGAATATATCGTGCGTATCGCTCAGATCCAGGGACACAAACTCGTTGGTCGTTCCGATCTTTGTCAAGTCGCTGCACGCAATAATGGTTGCATTTTCATCGACTACACCGATGGTAGCATCCATGGTATCGCGCATCTGATGTACAAGGCCCTGAAACAGTCTGTTGGACATAATCTGACTTCCTTCCGTAATTCAATATTTTCTGTACACTCGTTTTTGCATTTCTTTACATATTACAAATTGTAACACATAGTTATGAACAGGGTATGAATATATATTTAATTTTCTGTGATTTTCCGCGATTCTGGCAAATTTTTTTCCCCTTTTTTAGTCATCCATCACAAAATTCTGGTTTATTTTGTAACCGTTTGGTAACTTTTAAGGAAAACAGAGGATATGGCAGCGATTTTCTTCAGGTGCGGTTCAGCGCACCCTCGCCGTGCACATTAAGCCATTCTCACGGTGCACTCACCCACGCGAAACGCCAGTGCGTGTTACGCGTCCAACACGGGTTATGCAAATTACATAGATTCAGGGCATTCGATTTTCAGGATGGACATTGCATTGCGGAGCGTCTGGGCAACTGCACGGGCAATGGCAGTTCTTGCTTCACGAAGCTCCGGTGTTTCGGCATTCTTAACGCTGCAAGCATCATAGAACTTGTGGAACAGCGTTGCAAGCTCAATGGCATATTTCGTCACTCTTGACGGGTCGTATGCCTTTGCTGCTGCTTCAATTTCTGCCGGGAACTGTGCCAGATGACGAATCAGCTCAATCTCCTGTACTGTTTCCGGTGCAGGCAGTGCGGACATTGCCGTGCCATCCTGATACAGTCCCTCCTGCTTGAGATTGCGCACAATGCTGCAAATTCTTGCATGGGCATACTGTACATAGTAAACCGGATTCTGGGAGGACTGCTCCACAGCAAGGTCAAGGTCGAACTCAAAATGTGTATTCGCTTCACGCATATTGAAGAAGAAACGCGCTGCATCCATCGGGATGTCCTCCAGCAGCGTCACCAGTGTGATCGCCTTGCCGCTTCTCTTGGAAAGCTTCGCAACTTCGCCGTTTCTCAGCAGAATTACCATCTGCATCAGTACAACATCCAGATTTGTGACATCCACGTCCAGTGCCTTGAGGGCTGCTTTCAGACGCGGCACATAGCCGTGATGGTCTGCACCAAGAACATTGATTGCCTTGTCAAACTTTCTGGTTACCAGCTTGTCGCAGTGGTATGCAATATCCGGTACAATATAGGTCGGAATGCCGTTTGCACGGACGAGCACGAAATCCTTGTCCGCACCGAATTCCGATGCCTTGAACCAGATCGCACCCTCCTGCTCATAGGTATAGCCCTTTGCCTTGAGTGCGTCTACGATCTTCCACACGCTGCCGTCGCCATGCAGTGTGCTTTCACGGAACCAGTTGTCATATTCTACACGGTATTTTCTCAGGTCGCGCTCCAGAGCTTCCACATTTTTCGGCAGTGCATATGCTACCAATGCGTCACGGCGCGTCTTGCTGTCCACATTCACAAATGCGTCACCATGCTCCTGCGCAAAATTTTCAGCATGTTCAATGATGTCCGCACCATGGTACGCATCCTCCGGCATTTCCACGCCGTCCTGATACTGCTGCAGGTAGCGTACCTCCAGAGAAGTGGCGAATTTCTCCACCTGATTACCGGCATCGTTCACATAGAACTCACGCTCCACATCCCAGCCCGTCCATTCGAGCAGGGCAGAAATACCGTCACCAAGTGCCGCACCTCTTGCATTGCCGACATGCATGGGGCCTGTGGGATTTGCGGAAACAAATTCCACCAGCGCGCGCTTGCCATTGCCGCCGTTCGTTTTACCGTAGTTGTCCCCATCGGTCAGGACTGCCTGCACCGTGTCGGAAAACCATGTCTTTCTCAGAAAGAAATTGATGAAGCCCGGTCCTGCAATTTCTACGCGCTCAAAATAAGTACCTGTGAAATTCAGGCTTTCTGTGAGCATCTCTGCAATCTTGCGCGGCGGCATCCGCAGTGCCTTGGCAGATACCATTGCAATATTTGCGGCAAAGTCACCATGGGACTTGTCCGCCGGAATTTCAATTTTGAATGTCGGGATCGGCTCTGCAGGGACTTTCTCCTCTGCAACCAGTGCGCCGAGTGCCGCAAGCAGCATCTCGCGCAGCTGTGCCTGTGCAGCTGCCATCATATTTGTCATAACTATTTCCTCCTATATACGAATGCTGTGACGCAAAAATGTCGGTCTACAGCCTTTTCAGGTCCACAATGATCTCATTGTCGGACAAGAGTGTGGAATTGGCATCCACGATGTAACGCATTTCCAGATGTCCGCCCTCCGCTGTCATCTGATTGCGCAGCCATTTCGCAGTAATGCCCACGGCAATTTCCCCGAACGGCGTTTCATAATGACAGAAATGCTTGACACCTGTCTGGACGACCAGATGCGTCTGGAATGTGCCCGTGCGGATGACGGACACCATATTATCCGGCGAAATGCGAAGGTTCATGCGCGAACCCTCCATGCCGGTGGTTTCGGATTCATCATAGGCAATCACCAGATCCCCATTCTGATCCTGATAGAATTCCGCCTGCGTATTCAGCTCGGTTTCAGTGGTTTCTGTGCCGTCATGCTGAATGCTCCGCAGCGTCATGATCCATTGTTCTTTCACGGAAATTCTCCTTATATTCTGCTGCTGAATACCTGTCCGTGTGCGGCATCCTCCAGAAAATGCTTTGCATTTTCGCGGAACATGGACACGCTGTCACTGACATAGTAGACATTTTTTCCCTTTTCTGTACTGTCCGTCAGCAGGTTCTGTTCCTCCAGGCAACGCTTGGCATACTTTGCCGCTTCCTCGCCGGGGGAAATCAGATTCACGTCCTCGCCCATAATATCGGCGATAATATCGCGGATAATCGGGTAATGCGTACAGCCGAGGATGAGGGTATCGACCTGTGCACTGCGGATGGGTGCAAGGTATTCCTCCGCGGCAAGGCGCGTGATGGCATTGTCACGGTTGGTGTAGCCATACTCGACCAGGTGCACAAAGAGGGGACAAGCCATTGCAGTGACGGACAATTCGCTGTTGAGCGTATGCAGGGCATGTTCATAGCTGCCGCTGCGGATGGTAGCAGGCGTACCGATCACGCCGACTCTGCCATTTTGAGTGACAGCGCAGGCAGCTTCGGCTGCCGGATAGAGCACACCGCTGAACGGCAGATGTTCCACGGGGGAATTCATGCCGAGCACGGAGCTGACTGTTCCGCAGGCAGCAATAATCATTTTCACAGGATGCTTGCAAAGGAATGCAGCATCCTCACGGGCATAGCGCAGGACGGTTTCGCGGCTGCGTGTGCCGTAGGGGATACGGGCGGTATCGCCGAAATAAATAATATTCTCGTTGGGCAGAATCCGGTTCAGTTCCTTGACAGCAGTCAGACCGCCAAGCCCTGAATCGAATACGCCGATGGCGCGGTTATCCATGGGGTGCCTCCATCAATACGTCCTGTCCGCATTATCCATCGCCTGCTCGATGAGCTTATCCACAAGATAGGACGAGCCCATGCCCAGATTCTCCATGAGCTTGGGATACATGCTGATGGAGGTGAAGCCCGGCATGGTGTTGATTTCATTCAGAATCACTTCGCCGTCATCGGAAAGGAAGAAATCCACACGGGACAGTCCCTTGCAGCCCATTGCACGGTATGCCTTGACTGCCGTTTCCTGAATCTCACGCGCCTTGTCATCCGGAATTCTTGCCGGAATGAACAGGTTCGAGCCGCTGAGAATATACTTTGCATCGTAATCATAGAAAGTCTTGCAGGACTCAATCTCGCCGACAAAGGACGCAAATGGAGAATCATAGCCGAATACGGCAACCTCCAGCTCTCTGCCACTGATGCATTCCTCAATGATGACCTTGTTGTCATGGGAGAATGCAACTTTGACTGCGTCAAGCAGCTCCTCGGCATTGTTCGCACGGTTGACACCGATGGAAGAACCGGCATTTGCAGGCTTGACAAACAGCGGGAAGCCCAGCTCTGCGGCAATATCCTCGCAGTGTTCTTCCAGCTTGTTCATTTCTCTCTGCCCGATTTTGCGCCACTTTGCAGTGCGGATGCCGTTGTAGTCGAGCATGGTGTGCGTTGCCGCCTTGTCCATGCAGGCAGCGGAGGCAAGCAGTCCACAGCCAACATAGGGGATTCTTGCCATATCCAGCAAGCCCTGTACAGTTCCATCCTCGCCGTTCTTGCCATGGAGTACGGGGAATACTACATCAATCTTTTTCACCGATGCTTCGCCGTTTTCAATGGTAACAAGACCCTTGTGGATGGGATCGGGGGAAAGAATGGCAGAGGTACAGTCGGGGTCTTTCTCCCATGCACCGGATGCGATCGCGGACACATCGCCCGGATAGTACAGCCATCTGCCCTTTTTGGTAATGCCGACACATACAACCTCGTACTTGTCAGCAGGAATATTTTCAATGATGTGTGTGGCGGATTTCAGGGAAATATCGTGCTCACTGGAAGCACCGCCAAACAGAACCGCTACTCTGATTTTAGACATAGAAACTGCTCCTTCTTCTGAATTTCTATCACCGGACATATTGCCGGTTCTCGTTGACAACTCCGCACAAAGCCATAAGATGGGATGTGCAGCGTTGCCATGGTACTCTTATTATTGTATCATATTTTCCCGTAAACTGCAAGCTTTTTTTCAAAAAACTGCCGTTTTCATTGTATGATTGACAATTTGCACCGCAGTTTTGAGGTACGGTATACTATATGTGCAGGATTTGCACAAAATGACAATGAAAAGGCTGCCATGCAGAATGCACAGCAGCCTTATAGCCTTATTCTTCTGTTGTTACTGTTTCAACAAACTCAGGTGTTTCTTCAATCGGTTCTGCGGTAATGTCCTTACCCAGCAGATCCGGCAGTTCCATGCCTGCCTGCTTGAACAGCTCGTTCAGGGGCGGTACAGCCTTCATCATGCCGGAAATGAAGCCGGCTGTGGAGTTCTGACCGTCAGCATTCTGACCGCTGTCCCATACAGTAACCTTGTCGATCTTGATATTCTTGATTGCCTCAACCTGAATTGCCACGAGATCTTCCAGCTTCTCAGCAATGAGCAGCTTGACTGCGGCATCTGCATTGCCGCCGGCTGCGTCCACAATATGACGCATACCTTCTGCCTGACGAACGAGAATTTCCTGCTGACCTTTCGCCTCAGCTTCCATCTTCGCGAAGATAGCGTCAGCCTCGCCTCGTGCCTTGCGGCGGATAACTTCAGCCTCAGCCTCAGCGTCAATCTCAGCCTGTTCCTTGGCAATTTCTGCCTTGACGATAACGTCTGCATGTTGTGTAGCCTTTTCGAGCTGTGCTCTCTGCTGTTCAGCTTCTTTCTGTGCAGCGTAAGCTTCCTGCTTTGCTCTTGCAGCCTGTACTGCTTCTGCTGCGGTAGCCTGACGCAGGGACTCAGCCTCGCGCTCACGGCGTACAGCCTCGGACTGTGCAACTGCAACTCTTGCGTTGTTTTCGCCCTCGATGGCAGCAGCATTTGCAGCTGCAACCTGTACACGCTGTTCCTGCTGTGCATTAGCCTGACCGATTTCACCATCACGGTTCTGTTCAGCGACGCTCTTCTTTGCATCGTTAACAGCCTTTGCAGCAGCTTCCTTACCCAGTGCGTTCAAGTAGCCGGACTCGTCGGTGATGTCGGTAACGTTAACGTTGATCAGTCGCAGACCGATTTTCTTCAGTTCGATTTCTACGTTCTTTGCAACAGCCTGTGTAAATTTCTCACGGTCGGAGTTGATTTCCTCGATGTCCATGGTTGCGATGATCAGACGCATCTGACCGAATACGATATCCTTTGCAAGTTCCTGGATCTCCACAAGCTTCAGACCCAGCAGACGCTCAGCAGCATTCTGCATAACGCCCGGTTCTGTGGAAATACCTACGGTAAATCTGGAAGGTACGCTGATACGGATGTTCTGCTTGGACAGTGCGTTCTTCAGGTCTACGTTCATGGAAATGGGAGTCAGGTCCAGATACTGGTAGGACTGGATGACCGGCACGATAAATGCCGCACCACCATGAATACAACGTGCACTTCTCGGCTGACCGAACTGATCAGTACCAACCTTACCGTAAATAACCAGAATTTTGTCGGACGGGCACTTTCTGTAACGGGACAGGATCGCCAGTATCGCAGCAACCAGTACGACAGCAATGACACATACTACAATTAAAATTTCCATCTCTCATACTCCTTATTAAAATGTCATGTACACTCCGGAACGGCTATGCCATTCCGTTTACAGCAGACTTAGTCCACTGTGCTTTCCACCACAAGGGAATCGCCGAGAACATCAGTTACCAATACCTGCGTACCGGTTTCCAGCGGAGAATCACCGCCATTCACAGCAGCAATCTCACAGAACCTGCCTTGCAGCTGCATTGTAACCTTGCCTTCACCGTCGCCCTTTGCCGGAACAGTCAGATACACAGTAGCAGTTTCGCCGATGGCGTTTTTCAGATTCAGCGTTCCATCCTCTGCAAGTTTTGCAGACATCTGCACGATCTTAGCAACTGCATACATCATAATCAGACCGGCAATGATACCAATCAGAATACTGAGCAGCGTTGCAAGACCATTGTTGACGCAGACGATCGACACCCAGCCGAATACGGTCAGGAATGTCACAGCTGTCTGGAGCGTCAGGAACCGGATGTTTCCGAAATCCGCAGGATTTCCGCCGTCCACGACCGTGTCCACTGCCGCATCGCCGTCAAATGCAACATCTACATCCACATCGCCTGACAAGTCGAGTCCGGATGTATCCGAAACATCAATACCGCCGTCCGCGTCACCGCCCATCATGGCAAGTACCGTCTGGAGCAGCAGAATCAACGTGGATGGAATGGCAATGCAGTAGAGCACTTGCAGGACTATACTGAGATTATCCCACCATGCTTGCATATTTTCTCTTGTCCTCCTTTCTCAGAGAATTCCTTTTGTGCGCTCCCACTGGAGCTGCATGTCGTGTAAATTTTATTTACTGAAATTATTATACCGCATTTTGATTGGTTTGTCAAGGGGTTTTTGATAATTTTTTCACTAAATTATCAAAATTCTTTTTTGTAGTAGCACAGTACAGTCTACAGGGTTGGACATAAAAGGGAGAGGAACGATTAGATTTACTAAATATTTTTGGGTAAATGACGACGAGAAACGTCGATTTCAAGCCCTTTTTGGCATTCTGAAAAAATTTCCTTCCATTTTTTCAAAAAAATTTTCAAAAAAGACTTGCATTTTTGCGCAAGATGTGTTATGATATAGTAAACACAATTTACACGGAGGGAGATGAACCTATGGATAACGCAGAACTTGGCAGAAGATTAAAAGCAGCGCGGCTTGCGAAGAAAATGACACAGAGTGATGTAGTCGGGGATTTCATTACGAGGAACATGCTCAGTCAGATCGAAAGCGGAAGTGCAACGCCGTCCATGAAGACGCTGGAATATCTTGCAGGAGTACTGGAGATTCCGATGGAACGTTTATTGGCAGATCAGGGAGGCCCGATTGAGCCGGAAGCGGTTTCAGTACTTGGCAGAGCGAAGACATTATTAAAAGAGAGAGATTATTCGGCGTTATTATTGGTAGAAAATGCGGAGGGGGCAATTGGCGACGAGCTTCACGCGATGCACAGCATTGCGCATCTGGAGCTTGCCAAGGCACTTTACAGCAGCAAGCAGGCAG
>SVNO01000065.1 GCA_015066845.1 Ruminococcus sp.
GTGCGCGAAATCTCTTTAAGCCGTCGCTTTTTTCAGGGGTGAATCAAAAAAATAGTCCTGTGGACTGTTTTTTTGAGAGGGGCACTTTTTTGCAAAAAAGTGCCCCTACCTATTCTCTTAGTATGCCTTTCCTTTGTGCCCTTGGGCACAAAAAGACTTTTTCTGGGGTTAGCACCCCTGTAACTGCCCCAGCCCCTCCCCCAACGGGGGAGGGGCTATTTTTTTGGGAACTATCGCTCCGCATTTGATTTAGGTTTTTAGATTCACCCTGTAATAGGGAAAATTCCCATCAATCCTTCAGAACCACCCTATCCCCTTCCGCTGTCAGCAGTCCACGGGATGCTGCCCAGTTGATACCGGCATTAACTGCCGTTTCAATCACACCGCCGCTTCTGCTGTAGCCAAAGAGCTTGGCGGTTTCGCGGATGAGGTCGGCACGGCTTGCGCTGATCTGTGTGCGCAGGACGCACATCACGCCATTGGCAATTTCCTCGGCGCAAATGTCCTCCATGCTCCGCTTTTCCGTGCTGTCAGGAATGCGACAGAGTGCATATTCCATCGGCTTCTGATCGATGCGCCAGAAAAATTTCATACCGTTCGATTCCGTGATCCGCAGCTCCGATACGGCTGCCGCTTCGTCAAAGACGCGCTCTGCCTTACTGCTGCTGCGGTTGATGCCCCACGCGGCAATGACCTTTTTCAGCACAAGATGCCGGCTGACAGGTGCTTCCGTGCGCACAATTTCCTCAATGCACCGCACAATGGCAGTGCGGCTTGTTGGGAATTGCTCCGGTACACCCTGTACGGGCAGATGACAGGATTGGTAAACAGTGCAGGTATCCGGCAATGCTGCCGCTTCCTCCTTGTCAAAGGCAGTTACATCATAGGTGCGCGGCTGTTCGGCAGCCGGACTGTCCTCCGGCTGACTGCGGAACTGTGCAAGTGCTGCCTCCGCAGCTTCGCGGATTCTGGTGAGCAGACGTTCCTTGTTGTCAAGCCACTCCAATATATGCACATGGTAAAGCTGCCAGCCAAGTCCGCGCAGAACCGAGGGCTGAAGAATATTCCTGTCCCTTGCAGTCGTACTCTCAAGTACGTCACTGTCACAGAGCAGACCGAGCAGATAACGGTCGGGCGCGTCAGGATTGACGATCGCCGCGTCAAGCCGGAATCCGGAACTGCCGATGCCACAGTGCACATCGAAACCAAGCCGGCGGATCTCCGCTGCCACCGCCTGTGCAAAGCCACTGCTCTGTCCGGCTGTATGTCCGGCATTGACCGCAAGCGCACTTCTGCCCTTTGCGGCATATTCCAGAAACGCGCGAAGCTGTGCAACACCATCGGCACTGGTACGGGACAAATCGATCTGTTCGGGGCGGATGACGGAAAATACGATCATGCCCTTTCGTGCACGGGACACGGCAACATTCAGTCTGCGCCAGCCGCCGTCACGGTTGAGAGGCCCGAAATTCATGGAAACCTTGCCTTCCTTGTCCGGTCCATAGCCCACACTGAACAGAATCACATCACGCTCGTCACCCTGTACATTCTCCAGATTCTTGATAAAAATCGGCTCGTACATGGCATTGGCATATTCCTCCAGCTTCGGATCTTTCATGAATTCCTCGGCAAGCATATCGTCAATGAGGATCTGCTGCACCACGCTGAATGTGACAACGCCGATGCTCTCCTGCCGCCTTGCTTCATCGCGCAGACGGCTGACAATTTCATCCACCACGGCGCGCGCTTCGGCAGGATTCTGCTTGGTTTTTCCCTTGTCATAGCAGCCGTCAACATGCACCCATTTCACCTCGGACACGGGGTCTGCCGGTGAGGGGAATGTCAGGAGCTTGTTCTCATAGAACCTCGCATTGCTGAACGCAATCAGGCTTTCGTGACGGGAACGATAGTGCCAGAGCAGGTGCTTCTGCGGCATGGAAAGGGCAAGGCAATCGTCAAGGACGCTTTCAAGGTCCTCCTGCTCATAATGCGCCTCATCCACATGATTGGCACTGAAAAAGCTGGTCGGCGGCAGCTGACGAGGGTCGCCTACAACGACCACATTGTCACCCCTTGCGATCGCACCGACTGCTTCGCTTGTGGGGAGCTGTGAGGCTTCGTCAAAAATAACAAGGTCGAATTTCGGGAATGCAGGGTCAATGTACTGCGCCACAGAAATCGGGCTCATGAGCATACAAGGACACATCCGGCGCAGCAGGTTCGGGATGCTGTCAAAGAGCTTGCGGATGGGGAGCATCCTGCCGCCGCTGCGGATGGCGCGCTGTAAAATGGCAATTTCCGAGGACGCTGCACCGCTGCCGGCTGCCGGAATATTGGCAGAGAGTCTTGCAGCAAGCTCCTGCACGGTGAGCCGTTCAAATTCTTTCGCAGTATCGGCATATTTCTGGAGCTGTGCTTCAAACTGCGCCTGCTGGAATTCCGTTAGGTTCCGATGCTTGCGGAATACGTCCGCAATCACGGCACGGGACAGCTCGCAGTCAAATGCCGGCAGAAGCTCGGACTCGGACAATGTGCCGTTTTCGTAGGCATCGGCAAGCTTTGCAAGCCCAAGCCCGTGCAGCTCCCCGATGGCATTCTGCAATACGGTTCGTTCACGCAGCCGCGCAATATCGCCGCACCATCTCTGTGCTGCATTCCGCAGACCTTCCATCCAGTTCCGGCCTGCAAGGAGGGGGGCGGTATTGACGGCAAAGGTGGTTTCCAGTTCATGCAGGCAATCGGTCAGCGCGTTGGCAGAGGTGCACAGTGTTGCAGCCTGCCGGCGCAGTCCCTCGTCCTGTGCCATGCGGTACAATGCCTGCCGGATGCTGTCAAGTCCCATCGTTTGCTGATACATCCGCTGTGCATTATCATAATGCGCTGTCAATGCGGCAAAATCCGTCTGTTCTGCGCGCCATTCGTCACCGAATACCGCCACAGCCGCCGCATCTGCATTGCACAGGGCTGCTTTGAGTGTTCCATGCTCCTCAAGTGTATCGCAGAGTGCAAGGTAGCTTTCCTCGGTGATGTCCGCTGCATTTTTTGCATGGAGCGACATTTCCTTGAGGAGCTTGTTTTTGCCGAGGAGCTTTGGCAAAAACCATTTCTGCTCGTTGCGTTTCCATTCCAGCCGCGCCGCTGCTGCATCCACATTGAAAATGGTGCTTTCGTAAGCAGCCACAAGTTTTTCGTGCAGCTGCGCATAGCGCGTACCTGTGCGCAGAAGTGCAGTGCACTGCGCGTCATGTTCCTGTGCACCGTCACGGAACACGCCGCCGGTATAACCGCCGTGTTCAGCATCGCGCAGGAGTTTGATGATGGCAGCATATTCCGCATACTGCACAGCCGGCTGAAGATGGAGCAGACCGCACAGCGTTCTGAAATCCTCCTCCGCGGCAGAGCTGTTCTGCTGCAAACGGTGGGCGCATTCTTCAAAGGCATCGCGGATCTCCATGGAATATGTCGTGTTGCCGTACTCGCGCAGGGGGGATGTCCGGTAGCCGCCGCATTCCGTTCCGGCGGTTGCGGTTTTCTGTACGGCTTCGCGGAATGCCGCAGTCTGTTCCGGTGTGCAGGAGGCTGCAAAATCCGCGCCGAAATCAATCGTTCCCTTGTATGTGCCGCAGCGGTCATAGCACACAACCGCGTCATACAGCGACATGCCGGCAGGCTGCTGCTCGTGGAGCTGTACCATATAATCATTGAGAGCATCACGCTGCGCTTTCAGAGAATCCGCGGTTTTCCGGTAGTCCTCCGGCGATTTGATATGCCCGATCTCCAGCGTTCTGGAAAGCTGTTCGAGTACTGCCTTTTTCTGCGTTTTATTGGAATGCAGCTCCAGACAGAACGGTTCCAGTCCAATACCGGCAAGACGTTTCTGCACCACGGACAATGCTGCCATTTTCTCTGCCACAAAGAGGACGGATTTCCCCTGATAGAGGGCATTGGCAATCATATTGGTGATGGTCTGGGATTTACCCGTGCCGGGCGGCCCGTGCAGGACGAAGCTCTCCCCCTTGGACGCTGCATAAATGGCGGCAAGCTGGGATGAATCGGCACTGGTGGGTACTGCCATATCCGAGGGCAGGACGCTGCGGTCAAGCTCTGTCGGGGAGATGGCAAAGGACTGCGGCTCCCATGTGAGCTGTCCGGCAATGAGGGAGGATACCACCTTATTACTGCGCAGCTCCTCGCTGCGGTTGCGGATGTCGTTCCACATGATGAACTGGCTGAACGAGAACTGCCCAAGAAAGGCAAATTCCATAATATCCCAGCCCTTTTTCGCCATGATCGCCTTGCGGATGATGTTGAACACGAGGGGCAGGTCAATGCCGCTTTCATCCAGTGGCAGGGGGTTGAGTCCGGAAATGCGGATGTCAAAGAACTGGCGCAGCATTTCCAGAAGTGTAATATTCATCTGCGTTTCTTCGCCGCGGATGCGCAGCACATAGGCATGGGACTGCGTTTTCCGGACAATATCCACAGGCACAAGCACAAGGGGGGCATATCTTGCGCGGTCACTCTGGTCGGTTTCGTACCAGCGCAGGAATCCCAGTGCAAGATACAGCGTATTTGCACCGTTTTCCTCAATGCTCACTTTTGCCTGCCGGTGGAGCTTCTTGAGAACGCGTTCCAGCTCTGCGGCACTGAGGAAGGTGCGCAGGCGTTTGTTTTGCAGCTCGGCATCGGCAATGGTGGACACAAGACCGCGCTCATGCTCCATCTCGTAAATTTTACTGTCGGCAATGCTGAGCGTCACATCCTGCGGTGCAGGCAGAATGGCAAGCTCCGCGCCCTTTGCCATGACATCCTCAATTTTCGCCATGTCACTGGTCATAAACTGGACATTGGACATACTCGGACGGAAGTTGAGCAGGTTGTTGCGCAGACTCAGGTCAAGCAGCTTGCGCTCCCAGACGCTCTGTTTTGTGACGGGCTGTTCCGGTGCCTGCGCAGCATAATGCTGTGCGGCAAGGTCGCGCGGTGCGGCGGTAATGTCGCGCTTGCTGCGTGTGCCATAGTCGATGCAGGAGAATGTGCCGTTTTCCTCAATTTTCATGGGCATCGGGCGAATACCGCTGCAACGGCAGCGCAGAATATCCAGTGCAAGCTCAAATGCACCGTCCTCAAAATGCGCAGCGGCATGATGCACGGCAAGGTCAAAATCGCATTTCTTGCCGGCGATAAAATCCGTGCATTCTACAAGGCACAGGCTGTCAATGCCGGCGGCAGTCCGCTTGGTGATGGCGGACGCGTCCTCCGTTACGCATTCCGGAAAGCTCTCCTCCTCCAGCCAGCAGCCTGCAAAGGCATGGGAACGGGTAAAGAGGAGCAGCGGCCGCAGGTGCACTGCCTCCAGACAGGAGGCATAGAGCAGGGACAAATCCATGCAGGTACCGCATTTCTGTTCCAGTACCGCATGGGGCAGCCGTACACGCTGCCCAATGGCTTCATAGCTTGCAGGCGGCATGGTGTAGGCGATATTTTCGGTCTGTAATGCAGCATAAATGGCAGCTGCCTGTTTCCGGACGAGGTTGGGATTTTTGCTCTGGTAGCCGGTAAAGGACGGCGAGCCAGTCCATTTTTGCAGAAATTGCGCGGCTTTTCCGACTACCTGCGCAATTGCCGGATGATTGGGCATGACATAGGCAGCCGTCATTTCCGGCAGATGCAGTGAGCCGAGCCACTGGTCGGGCGCGAGAAGGTCAAGGGAGATGGTATCGCGGTAGAGCACGTCCTCCCCGTCGAGCACCTCTAAATGCAGGAAAGCGGACATTTTCTCCGTCAGCGAATAGAGAAAATCGGGGGATGCAGCAAGTCTGACGGGGGCAATTTCCACCGGCGCATCCGGCTGGAGCTGTGTGAGTGTGGTTTCATAGGGACGTGCAAAAGCCGGTTCCGGTGTGATACGGATGGTCAGCTGTTCCATCGGCTGTGCGGTACGGTTCGTAATGCACAGACTGCGGATGAGGGGGACGTAATTTTCCTGTAATGCAAAGCTCAGAAATGGAGTATTCTGTACGGTTACATGCACTCTTTGTTCCATGGACTTCCCTTCTTTCTGTGGATATACGGCAGCAGCATACCAAAACTGCCGATTATTTCCTCCATTATACCACATCCGCAGAACTTATGCAAGTTTCACTTAAAAAAACAACACCGGAATGCAGAAAAAAATCCCTATTTCAGGCATTGTGAAAAAAATGTCAGAAAATATCTAAAAAATCTGAAATTCCCTCTTGATTTTTTGGTGAAAATATAGTATAATAGAATCACAGGAAGTGTTCCGGCAGCAGAATGCACCGGAAATACTGCATCACATAGCCCTTTGCGGCGGATAGGAGTCAAAAATGGACGAAATGAACATCAATCCGGAAATCTTCACCCTGACGGATGAGGAGGGCAACGAGCATGAATTTGAGCTGATGGATGTTATGGACGTGGATGGCACGACCTATTATGCATTGGTTCCGTACACAGAAGATCCTGAAGCTGCACTGGAGGAGGACACAGAGCTTGTCATTCTGAAGGGCGGCGAGGATGAAGATGGTGTGGACTATCTGACCACCATCGACAATGACGAGGAATATGACCGCATTGGTCAGATTTTCCTTGACCGCATTTCTGAAATGCTCGAAGGCGACTTCGAGGAGGAAGTGCCTGAGGAATAATCACGGTTTCTGTTGATTTTCTGCCTTGTTCGAGTAATTATAGCTTTTATAATCCAACACTTATAATAAGGGAATTTAGCTCTGAATGTGAAGTGCAGACCTCCCGCCCGCAGCAAAGGGTACTTTGTACACCTCCTGCGGTCAACGGACGAAGGGAGCGTGAAGCATTCAGGCGGATACCCACCTGGCGTAACGCTTGGTTTTATTTCGCTATATGACGGCAAGGCGGATGCAAAAAAACAATCCCCCGATTCTGGATGGAGTCGGGGGCTTTTTGTATTTTGGGCACCTCTAAAAACCTCCCTCACGGCAGAATTTCTACTTGCAGCAACATCTGCTGTGTCAGAAAACCTTGCAATACATCAAGTATTCCTGCGGTTTTCTTCCTTGCAGCTGTTACTGCTCGTGTACGAAATTCTGCTCGTGTTCCGGTTTTTAGAGATGCCCTTGTGGAAAAACCGCCGCACATTCCGTGCGGCGGTCGTTGGGTTTATACGGGGAAACTCTTGATAATGCCAATGGTGAATTGCAGGATGTTCAGTGCGTCTGCGGAGGTGGGCTTGCCGTCACAGTCCACGTCTGCATTGACTGCACCGCCCTTTGTCAGCTTTTCGCCTGTCATCAGGTTATTGCAGATTACCAGTACGTCAACAATGCTCACTTCGCCATCTTCGTTGGCATCGCCGTACATTACGTCATCCGGTGTTGTAGTCGGCTCCTCTGCGACGGTTGAAGTTGATGTTGTTGAAGAAGGTCTGGGTGCAGTTGTAGCTGCGGTGGTAGCTGTGGTGGTTTCCGCAGGTGTTTCGTCCGGTACATAGGTGCTGCCGTCCGGCTCAATACCACCAATGAGCTTGCCGTCGGTGTAGACACAAATATTGTCGGTTCTTACCTCGTTGCCGGTACCGTGGAAGTAATCGTCCGTGCCGATTTTCAGTCCATCATAGCTCCAGTCATTCTCCGGATCCCACTTGTCGCCGTAGTAGGTACCCATTAAGAACTGGTACTTCTTAGCAGAATTTGCAAAATTGTAGCCATCATAGGTTACTTCAAAATAATAGGTGTCTGCAAGCTTGTCGTACTTGTAAGGGCCGGAAACTGTACCGTCTGCCGGTGCTGCTTCCACTGCTGCCTGGTCGTACAGCTCATCGCAGACCATACCCATGGGATTGGACATTTCACTGCCGTTGTAGTAATAGCGGATGGAGATATTGTCCAGTTTCTTGGTTGCATTGGTCTTGACATACAGGGAAACCTTGGTCACACCTGCGCCTGTTGTCTGGAAATCATCAACACCGCATGCTTCTACCCAATAGCTGACACCGCCGCCGCCTTCTTCATCACTGCCGCCGTATTCCGGTGCAGGCGGGAAGTCGGGGGTGGGTTCCATGCTGTCATCACCGAAATATGCGTAAACACCAGCTGCCGCGCCGACAAATGCCGCATTGTAGTCGATGGTTACTTCGTTGTAAATCCAGTCTGCGGTAGTGTCGTTGTGCTGGTCGCTGCCATCGGGGCCGCCGCAGAGTGCACCGTAGAGGACATAACGATGCTCATCGGGGTCTTCACACTTGGTCAGACCGGACGCTGCACGGTGATGGGGGAACTTTGCAGCATTCTCACTGTAACCTACTACATAGGCACGGTTGAGGGGGTTGTCGCCGAGGATGTAGTCCATCTGGCTCTTTGCCCATTCACTGTATTCGCTGGGCTTGCCGTCGTTGTTATACTTATCATATACATAGGCAATCAGCTGCATTGCAGTATTGTATCTCGCACTGCCCCATGTATTCAGGAATGCATAACCGCCGGGGGATTCGAGTGCCTTCCATACGGGGAAGCACTTTTCTACCTCATCCCAGAAGTCATCATAAACGTACTGGTTCTTGCCCTGTGCAGTTCTTACCATGTCTACCAGTCCGATTTCCGGATAGTTCTGGTTGATCGCACCCCATACGCAGCTTGTGCCACTCCACATATCGTTCCAGCAATAGCACCAGCCGGAGGGTGCGTAGTAGTCAAAGTACGGTGCAGCCTGTTCCATGTAGGAAACATCCTCTGTGCACAGGAACATCCATGCAGCTGCCCAGCAGTAGTCGTCTTCCCACTTGCTGGAACCATAGTACTGCTTCGGGCCATCCGCATTATCACTCAGCTCCTTGGGATTTTCGTTGGCAAATGTCCAGAGAGCCTTTGCATAATCGAGGGATTTTTCTGCATATTCAGGATCGGTGTCCTTGAAGTTCAGATAGTTGAGCGCGAGAGAGCCTACCGCGGAAACAACATAGTCCGTCTGGGGCTTCTCGGCAGTCAGGAAAAATGCCGGTCTTGCCATTTCATCCACTTCCGGAGAATTCCAGTATGCATGGTCAATATCACCGTCACCCACCTGATAGCAATGTGCAATGACTGTACCGCTGTCGTCACGGAAGGTGCACTTCATCAGATAATCGTTGAAATAACGCAGGATGGTTTCAATATGCTCATCCTGTCCGGTCTTTACATAGGAATCGCGGAATTCATAATAACCCCAGCCCAGTGCAGCAGCGGAATAGTTCTCCGGCATACCGAATTTTACATGGTCGCCGGCATCGTGGAAACCGCCGGCTACGTCAATGTAACCGTCACCATCCGGATCGAGAACGTCCTTGTACTTATCCATAAAGCTCTGGGAAAGGTTTGTGCCCACGCCGTCCGTAATCGGCTGCATGGGAACCTGTGCGTCATAAGTGTGGCAGTCATCTCTCCACACATAGCGGGTGTTCTCACCAACCCCCGTACCGCACATATTGGCATCGTAGAAATACATGGAATACTGCAGGAGCTTTGCATAGTTATAGTCCCCTGCTGCATTCACCTTCACGCCAACCTGCGCCGGTGTCAGCCCTGTGGCAAACGCGCCCACCAGTGCCGTTGCTGTCAACGCTGCAAGACCGCTGCTCGCTGCCTTGCGGATGCGTCCGACCATTGTCTGCTTCATAGCATATTCCTCCTTGTTTCTGATTTTGTCATTTATTCACGAAAATCTTCCACAGCATCGAATACTTCCTGCACGATGCCGCTTTACACTTTCATTATAATCCATTTTTTCAGAAATGTCAATCACTTTCCGTAAAAAAAAGAGAAAAAATTTCAAAAAATTCCCTTAAAAAAAGCTTGAAAAAACCTTGAAAACTTGGGATTTACTTAATTTTGCTATTATCCGCCTGTGCAGTTTTCTTCTTTTTTTTGACAGAAAAACCGAAATCTCCGCATTTTCTGCCAAGTGCGAAGTACTCACCATGCGCATAGGCAAGCAGTCCTGCCTGCTGGAGGTTCAGTTTGCCCTTGCTGTCCACAAAACGCTCCTCCACCTGCACGGCAACGATTTCAGCCAGAAACATCGTATGCGAGCCGAGGGGCTGCACGCTGGTCACGCGGCATTCCAGACTCACGGGGCAGTCAGCGAGAATGGGGGCTGCCACCTGCGAGGCAGGAGCAAGCGTGAGCTTGCATTTCTGAATTTTGTCCACCTTCGCACCGCTTTTCATACCGCAGTAGTCGGTTATTTTCCCCATTGCCGAGGTCGGCAGGTTGATGACGAACTCCCCCGTTTCTTCTATTATATTATAGGAATGCCGTGACGGCCGCACGGAAATGTAGGTCATTGCCGGATGTGTGCAGACGATCCCCGTCCATGCAATGGTCAGGACGTTTGCATGTTCCATCGTACCGCAGGTCACCAGTGCCGGCGGTACAGGGCCGAGCAGTGCACTGCCCTTCCAGATGATTTTTCCCATGAATCAGACTCCTTTCAGCATTTTGTTGACACACAGCATTTTATTGAAACATTCTGATAACAAAATGTAAACTTCCATTTTTTAGTAAATTCACACTGTATTAATGATATTGTAACACATTTCAGCGGAAAAAGCAACCATATTTTTCCCATCCGCAAACCTTTGCCCAAGGAACGGAAATACCAGATTCCGCGCCTTTTTCCAACCCCTGCCGTGCCTCTCTTTCCTCTGCTTTGGTGTATGTCTATTTTGTGAATTAGTAGCTTTTGTTATCAAAATATATACATTCGGTAAAATATCAAAAAAATTTTAAAAAATGGTTGATTTTGTAGTAGAAATATGGTATGATATTAGTAAGAGTATTTTTTGGATAGGAGGATTGCTATGCAGATTTTTCTGATTCGTGAAACGAAGGGCAATGCTGTACACGCAACCGAAACAAGAAAGAGAACAGGATGCGGCATCAACCTGCAGAAACCGGAAAACATTACAAGATATACTATGAACGGTTCTGTTGAGGACGCAATCGGTCTGATGACCGAGGTTACATGTGAAAAATGCCAGACCGTGTTCACAAAAAGAATTCTGAAAGCTGACCGCAGAGAAATGGACCGTATGCTCAAGGAGGAGAAGAAGCGGCTCAAGACCATGGGTGAAGATCCGAATCTGGTATCCCTTGCTGAGGTTCAGCAGGAACGCCAGAAGCAGGCAATGCGCGAGGCGCGTTCCGCAGCACGCGCTGCCAAGAGAGAACAGGAGGAAGCAGAGGCAAGAGAAAAGGCTGCAAAGGAAGCAGAGGAACGTGCTGCCCGTGAAGCCGCTATGCCCAAGCCCGCAGCTCCTGTCGCACCGGCTGCTCCTGTCGCTCCGGCTGCCCCTGTAGCTCCGGCTGCTCCTACAGCTCCGGAAGCTCCTGTACCGCAGTTCCAGCAGTATGTACCGCCTGTGAAGAAGGCTGCACCTGCTCCGGCTGTACCGACCGGCCCTGCACCCACGCATACATCTTATGGTGGCTTTGCACTGGATGGCGATTTGGCACAGTTCGCACTGCCCAAGACCGCAGTTGACCCGACCGCTGCTGCATTCGCTGCAAACGAGGGCAAGAACCCGAATATTCTTGCACAGCAGACACCTGCTCCTGCTCCGGCAGCACCGAAAGTGGACGATGTAATGGCACAGTTCGCTATGCCGCAGGCTGCTCCTGCACCTGCTCCGGCAGCACCGGCAGTGGACGATGTAATGGCACAGTTTGCTATGCCGCAGGCTGCTCCTGCACCTGCTCCGGCAGCACCGGCAGTGGACGATGTAA
>SVNO01000066.1 GCA_015066845.1 Ruminococcus sp.
TAGTTTCTTCTGCCTTGACATCGACCTTGAAAGAAACGGCTGCTCTGACATCCTCATTGAAATCCGAGTTGAATTTCTCATAGATCACCAGAACTTCCTGCTCGCCGACCTTGTTCGGATCGTAGCCTGCAACGGAGAATTCACTGAACATGCCCAGTTTCTTTGCATCTGCTTCCGTGCCGGTTTTGACATAGCGTTCCTTGCATTCTGCCTTGACAAGAATGCCCGTCAGGTCGAGTTTCTCGCCCACGGTGTATTCCGTTTTATCCGGCACAGCAAGCAGCTCCATGTCGATGATGTAGCGGTCACGGCTGTTTTCCTCTGCCGTCAGGTCGATCAGCTCCACGATAAAGCTTGCGGTTGCGATAATGTCCTCGTTCTTTTCGTGGTTGAAAGCCTGATAGGTGACAACGATCTGCTGTTCCCCTACGAATTCAGGGTCAAAACCGGAAATCTCAAAATATTCCGGATAGTCCAGCGGATTGACATTTTCATGCAGCATTTTGCCATCGTCATCGCGTACACTCACGCGCAGACCTGTCACATCCAGTTCTGTTTTCTCAATAAAGCCTGTATTGGCAAGCGCGTACAGCCGTTTGATCGGCTGCTGGGTGATTTCCAGTTCCGCGCCCTGTGTCATTTCGGTGCTTGTTGTGGTGGTTGTTGGCTTGGTGGTTGTGGTGGTAGTTGTTGGCTTGGTGGTTGTGGTGGTGGTTGTGGTGGTGGTTGTGGTGGTGGTTGTGGTGGTAGTTGTGGTGGTAGTTGTTGGCTTGGTGGTTGTGGTGGCTTTTTGCGTCGTTGTGGTTGTGGGGGTGGTTTCTGACGCGTCGTCATACCGCGTCAAATGCTCCTCGAAGTTGTTGGAAACCTCCTTAAAGGTGATTTCACGTTCCCAGTGCACAGTGCCATTAAAATTCGCCTCGGCAATGATGAACGAATTGCTCTTGACTTCCAGAACGATGTAGGAATGGCTGTTATTGCGGAGAATATCGCCGACGCGCACATTGTTCGAGACAAATTCCGTAGTGCGCTTTGCCTTTGCCGTACCGAATACCGCGTCACTGAGCATAAATGCAAAGGCTGCGCAGCCATAGCCGCCGCCGTAAATGCCGCCTTTCCATCCATAGTAATTGTCATTTGTGAACGGCATTCCCTCCGGATAATCCGCTTTCATTGCAATCATGATGTTGTATGCCTCTTTCGCGGTGGGATTTGCCATTGCGAGGGGCGTTTCCATCGTGGGAATCGTGTGGAACTGTTCTGCGGCAGGATTGTCCGCTGCTGCGGAACGCTCTGCGGCACTGACTGCCGGTACAGTGGTGGTCAATGCCATCGCTGCGGCAAGCAGTGCGGAAAGAAATCTGTGTTTCATAAAAAACTCCTATCATGCGATTGATTCAGCTTGTCGAAAAAATCTTTTTCAAAGGGGTAGTACCCCCTGTAACTGCCCAACGTCAGTATACCTGCGATTTTTTCGCCTTGCCTGTGTAGAATTGATGCTCGAAAACCTGCATATTCTTTTTATGTGGACAGGTTCTAATTCAACGTCGTCAGATACTCATGGGCTGACATTGTACCGCCGGAACCATTGTATGCGGCATAGATGAGTACAAGTGCAGCATCGGCAGCGTCAAAATCCTCGTCAAGATCCACGTCCATATACCCTTCCTGCTCCTCGGTCATTCCGCTTGTGCCGTTGGCACCAACTTCGGCGGCAGCCTGGAGAATGATTGCCGCATCCGCTGCGTCCGTCCTGTCGTCACAGTTGGGATCGCCGAAATGTTCATGGCTATTGCCCTGAGGATAACGGGTGATGATGCTTTCAAAGGAGCCGCGGATTTCATCAAAGGAAATCTCACGTCCCCAGTAAATCATACTATTGATATTACCCTCTGCAACGATGACGCTGTTTGCCTTTACCTCCAGTACAATGACAGAATGGCTGCTGTAACGGACAATATCGCCCACGCGCACGGAAGCTGCGTCAAATGTTTCTGACTTTTTTGCCGGCAGTGTGCCGAATGCAGCGTCACTGAGCATGAATGCAAAACCTGTGCAGCCGTAGCCGCCGCCGTAAATGCCGCCGTTCCATGCATAGTAATTGTCATTCGTCCAAGTCATTCCTGTCGGATACTTGTCCTGCAATGCAATCATGGCATTGTAAACGGATTCGCTGTCATAGGATGCAGCGGCAAGCGTCATTTCACATATCGGTACAGTGTACAAGCCCTCAGCGGCATGAGCAGCAGGGGCAGCGGCAAGCATGAGTGCCATTGTAAATGCGCAAAAAAACCTATGTTTCATAAAAAAACCTCCTATCAATTATATTGCTTTGGTAATGCAAGGCCGATGATGGATGCAAAAGGCAATCGCCTTTTGGCGGGTGAGAACAGTTTTGGAGTGCTGTCCCAAGAAAAGTATTGATATTGAATTGCCGGAGTAATAATTACCTTTATTATATACCCACTTTATCGCTTTGTCAAGGAAAAGTCTGCTTTTTTTTGTAAAATGCGTTAATTCCACTTGCAACTTGCACGAAAATGTGCTATACTTAAGGGGATGGCGCATTTGCGCAGGATGAATAGAAAGGATTGACGAGTATGACGAAAATTACGATTTTCTCCGGTTTTCTTGGTGCCGGCAAAACAACACTTATTAAAAAGCTCATCGCTGAGGGCTATGTCGGCGAAAAGCTTGTACTGATTGAAAATGAATTCGGTCAGATTGGTATTGACGGCGGCTTTTTGCAGGATGCCGGCGTGGAAATTACCGAAATGAACTCCGGCTGCATCTGCTGTAGTCTGGTGGGCGATTTCGGCAAGGCTCTTGAACAAGTGCTGGAAGAATACAAGCCCGACCGCATTCTGATTGAACCGTCCGGCGTTGGCAAGCTCAGCGATGTCATCAAGGCTGTAGAGGGCATCAACGCACAGGATGTTGTTCTCGATGGCTTCACGACCGTGGTTGACGCGAAGAAATGCAAGATGTACCAGAAGAATTTCGGTGAATTCTTCGACAACCAGATCACCCACGCAAGCTGCCTGATTCTCAGCCATACACAGGGCTTGTCACAGGAAAAGCTTGACGACTGCATTGCCCGTCTGCGCAGCTGCAATCCGGACGCACCCATCGTTACCACCGACTGGGAACAGCTCACCGGCGCACAGCTGATGGAGGCAATGACACGCAAGAATACGCTCTCCGATGAACTGGCACAGATGATGGAGGAGCAGAAGCACCATCATCATCACCATGACCATGACGAGGAATGCTGCTGCCATGAGCATCACCACCATGACCATGATGAGGAATGCCGCTGCCATGAGCATCACCACCACGACCATGACGAGGAATGCTGCTGCCATGAGCATCACCACCACGACCATGACGAGGAATGCAGCTGCCATGAGCATCACCACCATGACCATGATGAGGAATGCTGCTGCCATGAGCATCACCATCATGACCATGACGAACACTGCACCTGCGGCTGTCACGACCACCATGCGGACGAGGTATTCACGAGCTGGGGCGTAGAAACGGCGCAGACCTATACAGCGGAAGAAATCCAGAACGCGCTGAACGCGCTGTCCGATGCGGAAACCTATGGCACAGTACTGCGCGCTAAGGGCATTGTTGCCGGTGCAGATGGCAAGTGGATTCATTTTGACTATATACCGGATACGCCGGATGTACGCTTTGGCTGCGCAGCAACAACGGGCAGACTGTGTGTCATTGGTGCCGGCATTGATGAACATGCACTGGCTGCACTGTTCCGTGCCGAATAAGGAGGATTTCCATGCAGAATAAGCAGATGGAGGACATTCCGGTATATCTCTTTCTGGGATTTCTGGAGTCCGGCAAAACAAAGTTCATTCAGGAAACATTGGAGGATGAACGTTTCAACAATGGCGAAAAGACGCTGCTCCTGCTTTGCGAGGAGGGCGAGGAGGAATACGATTTCTCGAAATATCCGCATTCCTGCGTGACAATGCATGTCATCGAGGACAAGGCAGATTTCAACGAGGAGAATCTCAAGCGCATTCTCAAGGAAAGCGGTGCGACACGCGTTGTACTGGAGTACAACGGCATGTGGACGATTCAGGAATTATTTGAAGAACTCCCGATGGAGTGGGCGATTTATCAGACGATGTGCTTTGTGGATTCCAATACATTCCTGAGCTACAACGCGAATATGCGCGGACTTGTGGTGGACAAAATCAATGTGTCGGAGCTGGTGGTATTCAATCGTTTTGAGGCAGGTGTGATGGACGAGGTGGAATTCCACAAAATTGTCCGCGGTATCAGCCGCCGCACACAGATCGCATATGAAACGACCACGGGCGAGGTGGCATATGACGATATTGAGGACCCCCTGCCGTTCGATGTGAATGCGGCAGAAATTGACCTGAACGATGAGGATTACGCGCTCTGGTACCGTGACATTATGGAAGAACCGGAGAAGTACCACGGAAAAATCATCAGCTTCCGCGGCATTGTTGCCAACGATCCGCAATTCCCCAAGGGGGTATTTGCAGTGGGCAGACATGTGATGACCTGCTGTGTGGATGATATTCAGTTCTGCGGAATTGTCGCAGAATGGAGCAGATCCGCGATGCTTGACACGCGCCAGTGGGTAAGAGTCAAGGGTAAGCTTTCGGTACAGCGTCACAAGCTCTACCGTGGCAAAGGTCCGGTATTGCAGGTGCAGGAAGTGATTCTGACGGACGCGCCGGAACAGGATGTTGCGACATTTTATTAAGAAAAGAACCGCCGCACGGAGCATGTGCGGCGGTTTTGTGTCTATTAGTGAAATTACCAGATTTTCGGGAATTATCTGCGCAGAATATCAACCCAGGAAACCTCCGCGCCCGTGCCTTTTGCAGCAGCATAGCAAAGAACTGCGGCAGCGTCAGCGGCATTGACTGCACCGTCTGCGTTCACGTCATCGGCGGCAGTTGCCTTGATATTTGCACCCGTGCCGTTCTGTGCGGCAATGGTCAGGACGTTTGCAGCGTCGGAGGCATCGACTGCACCGTCGGAGTTGGAGTCGCCGGCGGAAGTCCAGACGGAGGAGGCATTGCCATTTTTCAATTCTGCTGTATCCAAAGGGCAAACCTCAGGGTTATACGCGGTAAATTCATCGCCGTATTTCACGTTCAATGTATCCACCATTTCACAAAGCATTTTATGAATTTCCCAATGTTTCATACCGGATTCTTTCAACGTACTCCACTGTTCAGAAGCGTCCACCAAACACTGATAACATCCATCCGCATTTGAATAAGAAACCTCGTCAATCTTAAGATCTGCAAGCTCCTCAAATTTGCTCACATCCGGTTTCTCGTCAATATCACTCTCCTTGAACCGCACATAAAAACTGCGGCTATAAGACAGTCTCTGACGGTTTATCGCGTTTACTGTGTGCACATCTTCAATGCATGGAATTTGCAGATGAAACGCGCGCGCGCTGTTAATCAGCGGTTCCCTTTCCATTGTTTCATCAAAATAAACGATAAATGCAGTTTTCTCCGTAGAAAAATCAAATTCCTGTACGCCCCATGCCTTGAATTCTGGTGTTCCGGTAAAGCTCTCCACGTCTGCTACACCGTCCACACCGGTAAACATATCCTTTGTCAGCTCTGTTCCGTCAGTTTCAACAATCAGGCAATGTCCAAAATAAGATTTGGTTTCATAAACCGGATTGCCGTTTACAAAGGTCATTTCATCAAAACAGTCACACGCGGAAACAGAAACTGCACCCATGGAGGCAGTCATTGTCAGCGCGGTGAGCAGTGCTGTCAGTTTCTTTTTCATAGTAATACCCCCTTTAATTATTAGTAATCTGCGTACGGGTTGTTGTTATAGAATTGCTGCTGTTCTATATTGGTGAAATTGCCAGATTTTCGGGATTATCTGCGCAGAATATCAACCCAGGAAACATCCGCGCCCGTGCCCTTTGCGGCAGCGTAGCAGAGGACTGCGGCAGCGTCAGCGGCATTGACTGCACCGTCTGCGTTCACGTCATCGGCGGCAGTTGCCTTGATATTTGCACCCGTGCCGTTCTGTGCGGCAATGTTCAGGACATTGGCAGCGTCGGAGGCATCGACTGCACCGTCGGAGTTGGAGTCGCCGGCGTTGTTCCAGATGTCGGTAAGCTCCATAGAAGTAGGTGCTTCTCCGGACTCAAGCAGCAGGAACTCCGGCTCGAATTCTGCGAATACATCGCTGTACTTTTCCTGTACACTGTCTGCAAATTCGTTCAGCTTCAGATACCTCTCATAGCCTTTACAATCGGCAGCCGCAAGATAGGATTCCGATTTTTCCTTTCCAGCACTCACCCGAAATTTTTCATCATGTACATCGCTGACTGCAAAGCCATTCAATTCAGGCATTGCGGAAAAATCAATGGATTTTGGATCCTGCGCCGTGTCTGCAAGCTTTGCGCAAAATGAGTTCTGGAAATCTACAGAAGTAGCTGTATATACATGATTGATGATTTGTACATTCTCCACAAAGTCAAGCTCCATCGTCAGTTGTCTTGCCAGTGTGGACAATTCATCATTCGTCATATAATCAGCTTTGATAACATACACATTCCCCTCACCGCTTGTTTCCACTGAACCTTCCACCATATACCACATAAAGTTCACAATTTCGCGATATTCTTCCAGTGTATACAGCTTATGAATATCAGTATCCTGCACTCTCATGTCTTTTGTATCCACATAACCGAACGGAACCAGTGTATCCAGCGTCATTTCAGAATCGCCGGTTTCTACCAGAAGTCCGTAGCTGCATCTGTCAGCAATATAGCCAAGTCCACCGTCTTCAAGTTCTACGAATTCACATGTGTAGTCATGTTCAGCAGAAACCACAAGCGAAGCCATGGAACATGCACAGCAGAGTGCGGTGCACAGGGCTGTCATTTTCTTTTTCATAGTATTACCCCCTCTAATTATTAGTAATCTGCGTACGGGTTGTTGTTATAGAATTGCTGATGTTCTATATTGGTGAAATTACCAGATTTTCGGGATTATCTGCGGAGAATGTCAACCCAGGAAACATCCGCGCCCGTGCCCTTTGCGGCAGCGTAGCAGAGGACTGCGGCAGCGTCAGCGGCATTGACTGCACCGTCTGCGTTCACGTCATCGGCGGCAGTTGCCTTGATGGCAGCACCCGTGCCGTTCTGTGCGGCGATGGTCAGGACATTGGCAGCGTCGGAGGCATCGACTGCACCGTCGGAGTTGGAGTCGCCGGCGGAAGTCCAGACGGAATCGGTAGAAATGCCGAATTCTTGACTGTCGGAAACCGGAATGGCAAAGCACGGTTTTACATGCAGGAAAATATCCGGATATTTTTCCTCCAGCTCTTTGCCTTTTTCCGTATAATAACACAATAATTCGTATGATGTATATTTTTCATTCATTTCATTATTAAGTTGATAATTTGCCACAACCATGATGGGATTTACCGAAGCATCAATGATATACCCAGTAAATTCCGGAATCAGCGTATCGTTCAGTTCGGTAGCGTCATCTTTCAAAACCACATGAAACATATTAAAAGGGCTAACATGGACGCGTTCCGAAAGCTCCGCAAGATGCACATTTTTGATGCAATCAAACTCCATTGACAATTCCCGTCCGAGTGTTGTCAGAAGCTCTGTTGATGCATCGTTAATCGTGAGTACAAATGCAGTGTTTTCGGGGTTGACATTGAAAATTCTTTTATGATAGTATCCGTCCTCTATGTACTTCTCGTAGGTCAAGACTTCTCTCACTTCTTCAAATTTGCCAAGCATTTCTTCTGTCAGTGTTGTGCCGTCCGTTTCCACGATAAGACCGGAAAACAGCTCAGGAGTTGTGTAGGCAATCACACTGCCTTTTACAGTTTCTTCAAATGTCCAGTCCATATAGGAAAAATTAAATTCCTTGGCAGAAGTTGGCAGAGCTGCGAGGGCGGACATGCAGGTAAGTGCGGTGAGAAAAGCAATCATTTTCTTCATCATAGACATAATAAATTCCTCCTTTTACAAATTGTGACAATCCTTCCGTCATCACCTTTGCTGTCAGTGTTAGTGCCAGCATTTGTTCTCCATTGGTATCACCCCCACATTCCGGAAAATATTTCCTATTCTCCCTTACTTGCATTATACCATAAATCGAGTGAAAAAACAATGCACTTTTATTATAAATTACGCGTATATTTTATGTACACAATCTACAATTCTCCTCACCGCAGGAGTCATAAAAAAGGAACGAGGACTTCCGCGAGATGGAAGTCCTCGTTTCTATTAGCTACATCAGCCCAAAGCTAATGGATAACGCATTGTCCACCTGATGCATTGCCGTGTGGTCGAGCGTACCCATCTTGTCCTTGAGCCGTTTTTTGTCGATCGTGCGGATTTGTTCAAGCAGTACGATACTATCTTTCTGCAAGCCGCAGGACGCGGCATTCAGGGAGATATGCGTCGGCAGCTTGGCTTTATCAAGTCTGCTGGTAATTGCAGCAGCGATTACAGTAGGGCTATGACGGTTGCCGACATCATTCTGGACAATAAGTACCGGACGGATACCACCTTGTTCAGAGCCGACAACGGGACTCAGGTCTGCATAATAAATTTCGCCACGTTTTACTGACATACGAACACTCCTTTGCATTTCCGAGGACGGGCATCCTCTTAGAATCTTTCATGACTTCAGACAATACCGCAGAACAGGTGCAATCGTAATGCGGTGCTGTCTTTAGTATGACCGCACAGGGCATGTTTATGCGATAACTGTGAAAAACCATTCGCCAATGATTGGTATCGCCCTAATTCTATAGTATGCTCTGCCGCTGAAATGGTGCGCCTGCATTCCGGCAGTAATCTTTGTGCGCACCCCTTGACAAATCTGCAAAAATATGCTATACTAAACTTTAGTTGACTGGGGTATAGCCAAGCGGTAAGGCAACGGACTTTGACTCCGTCATTCGCTGGTTCAAATCCAGCTACTCCAACCAGCGGCGCGGACCTGCACTGGCAGGCGCGTTTGAAAGCATCCCTTTTCAGGGATGTTTTCTTTTTTCACGGGCACAGAGCATCATCGCTGTTGTGGGAATCAGAATGATGCATTTTGGGAAATTGGGAATGGTGTATCTTACATTTTGGGGATTTGTAATGGTGGGAGCAAGGGGATTCACACGGGGTATATGTAGGCAGCCGGTGTGGGGCTGCCTTTCAGGCTTAAGGGGGTAGCCTTTGCATCCCCCTCCTTTCAGTGGGATGCACTATGCACAGACTCAACCGTCAAGCGGAAAGTCCGTGTAGTCAAAATAGAACCGCATATGCTTGCGGATGCGCTGCCGTGCGCGGTCGAGTGTACGGGATATGGTGGATTTGTTGACGGCGAGTGCCTGTGCAATTTCCTGCTCGGTCATGCCATCATAGTAGTAGTGCAGCAGGATCTCTTTCTGTCGGTCAGTGAGGTCCTGTGCCAATATATCACGCAATGCCCTCTGGGCAAGCGCAAGGTGCTGTTCGTTTCCACCGGATGCGCCGAGCACCTCGCGCACGAAATACTGATTGAATTCTAAAGCATGTTCACTAACGCGGTATGCCATCAGCATCCCACTTTCCAGCCGCGCGACTGCATCTGCTCAATATCATGCAGCAGTTCCACACGCTCTGCCATCAGCAGATTGCGGCGCAGCAGAAGGATGTCCCGTTCCTGATTGCCCAGATAATCATCCTCGCGAAGTGCCTTGTTCAGCTGCTGGATCCTTCCCTGCAGCCGCGATGCGCTCCACTCGTATTCTTTTACCAGTTCCTGCATAAAATCGCCTCCTCATACGATTTGAAACATATGTTCGGTTTGAGTTTGAAAGAAAAACAATTGCTCCGATGCATTGGTGGCTGGCGGTACATGCATATAGAACAAATGTTCTTGTATATATTCTACAACAAAATCAAAGATTTGTCAAGGGGGTTACAGAAAAAACATGCACAAAAATCATCCCTTATTTTTGAGCAATTATCTGAAAAATTACGCCGAAAGCGGAACACTGCGCGCGCACATGCCCGGTCACAAGGGGTGCGCGCCGGAAATGCTGCCAGAAAATCTGTACAGCTGGGACATCACGGAAATCACCGGTGCGGACAGTTTATTTGAAGCCGAGGGCATCCTGCGGCAGTCCGAGGAACGCACGGCGGCGGTCTGGGGCAGTCCTGCCTGCTGTTGGAGTGCCGGCGGTTCAACGCTGTGCATTCAGGCGATGCTTGCGCGTATGAAGGCGCAGGGGCGCGTGGTTGTTGCCGCACGAACGGTGCACCGTGCCTTTCTCAATGCCTGCATCCTGCTCGGTCTGGAGGTGCAGTGGGTATTCCCACGCAGCGGCGGCATTGTATCGGGGGAATATGCACTGGAAGATTTCGCGGATGCACTGGACGCGCTCGGCAGCAGGGCAGCCTGCGTATATGTGACTTCGCCCGATTATCTGGGGAATATGCAGGATATTGCAGGACTTGCAGCGATTTGTCATGCAAGGAACGCGCGGCTGTTGGTGGACAATGCGCACGGTGCGCACCTGTCGTTTCTGCCGGAAAACCGCCATCCGATGGCATTGGGTGCGGACTATTGCTGTGATTCCGCGCACAAGCTTCTGCCTGCGCTGACGGGGGCAGCGATTCTGCACAGCCGGCATCCGGAGGAAATCCGCCTGCTGAAAAGCGACATGCAGTTATTCGGCTCGACAAGCCCGTCCTATCTGATCATGCAGTCTTTGGAGAGCTGCACGGCATATATGGAGGAACGGGGACATGCGGCAGTGGCAGTATGTGCAGAACGCGCGGATGCATTGCGGCGGCAGTTTTCGGGGAAATTCCGCTTCATCGGGGAAGAACCGCTGCACCTGACGATTGCAGCGAACGGTCACGCACTGGGGGCACAGCTGCGGCGGCTTGGGGTGGAATGCGAATATGCGGACGCAAGCCATCTGGTGCTCCTGCTCTCGCCGGTAATGACGGCGGAGGAATTCGCGCAGCTTGCAGATGCACTGGAACGCTGTACGCCGGAGAAGCCCTGCCCCGTACCGGCATTACCTGCTCCGATGCGCAAGGTTTGCGACATGCGCACGGCAGCGTTATCGGACTGGGAGCTGGTGAAGCTGTCCGAAGCGCGTGGTCGGGTCTGTGCGCCGGTACAGGTTCCCTGTCCGCCGGCAGTGCCGATTGCGGTCAGCGGCGAGGAGCTGTCGGGGGAATGGCTGGCGTTGATGGAAGAATACGGGTTGAAAGAAATCGCGGTGATGCGGTAAAAAAACGCTGCCTTTGCGCAAAGCGCAAAGGCAGCAAATCACCAGCGCGGGTTCCGCGCCTGCTGTACTTGGAGTACGGCAGCGCAGTCTGTCGAAAAAGTCTTTTTGTGCCCAAGGGCACAAAGGAAAGGCATACGCAAAGAACAGGTAGGGGCACTTTTTTGCAAAAAAGTGCCCCTCTCAAAAAAACAGTCCACAGGACTATTTTTTTGATTCACCCCTGAAAAAAGCGACGGCTTAAAGAGATTTCGCGCACTGCGGTGCGCGACCAG
>SVNO01000067.1 GCA_015066845.1 Ruminococcus sp.
GCCCCCGATCCCCGCTTCCGCCTGCGGCGGTTTTTTGGGGCTGCCGCCCCTTACCCCCGCTTAAGTTGATGACATTGCCCACCCCGTGGGGAGTCACCCAAACCCCTTTTCCTCCAACTGTAGTAAGTACCCTGCACATGAGTTGTCTGACAAACTGACCTTAGGGGGATGGCACTCCTGCAATCCCCCCAAAATACCGTCAGCTGCTCAGCCAGCCACTCTTGTGCTCATGCCCCGGCAGAAACGGGTACATATGCTCGTAGTTTTCCCCTTCCTCCTGCGTTTCAATGCCGGCAGGAATCAGCCCCGTCATCTCCGTCATCACGTTCATTTCTTCTACCGGAAATAACGGCTCTCCGTCCCTTTTCGGTTCGTAGGGAGTATCATTCATCGTCCTCCGCCTCCTTTCTGTTCGTACCACAAGCATACCCCCGATACAGAAAAATATGCATCTGCCTCGCAAATGTAAATTTTTCGTGAACAAACCCTTGATTTCCGCAGGGAGATATGCTATACTATATAATTGAGCGGCTACAGGCAAACAATTACAAGTACATCACATTATGAAAGGAGCTGTTTCTAAATTGCTGAGAAGTATGACCGGCTACGGCAGAGCACAGGAACAGGTGGATAACCGCGATATTCTCGTGGAGATCCGTTCTGTGAACTCCCGTTACCTTGAGCAGAATGTCCGCATTGGCAGAAGCTATACCTACATGGAGGAGGAACTGAAATCCCTCTTGAAAACGCAGGTATCCCGCGGAAAGGTGGAAATCGGTGTTTCCATCACGCTGACGGAGGGAAAAAAAGCCGATATCCGCGTGAATACGGACATCGTGCGCGGCTATCTCGATGCGATGCAGGCATACAATGACGCACAGCTGGAAGTGAGCGAGGAAAGGGATTACCGCCTGATGACGGACAAAAAGCTGCTGTCCGGCGATGACCCTGCCAATGGCGAAATGAGCTGGGCAACCATGCTGCACCTGCCTGACGTGTTCCGTGTGGAAAAGGCGCAGGACGATGAGGATGCAGTGCGCACAGCAGTACTCGGCGTTGCAGAAAAGGCAATTGCTGCATTTGTGCAGATGCGCGAGGTAGAGGGCGAAAAGCTCCGCGCGGATGTGCTTGCAAGACTGGGAACGCTTGCAGAATGCGTGGGTATTGTGGAAGCGGAAGCCCCCAAGCTGACAGAAAAGTACAGGGAACGCCTGTACAGCAAGATTTCCGAGCTGCTTGGCAGTACCACGATTGACGAACAGCGGATTCTGACGGAAGCTGCCATTTTCTCCGAAAAGACGGCAGTGGATGAAGAAACCGTCCGTCTGCGCAGCCACCTGTCCCAGATGGAGAACCTCCTCAGCGAGGAGGGTGCAGTCGGCAGAAAGCTGGATTTTCTTGTACAGGAAATGAACCGCGAGGTCAACACCATCGGTTCCAAGGTACAGGATGTGAATATTACTGCCACAGTAGTGGAAATGAAGTCCGAAATCGAGAAGATTCGGGAACAGATCCAGAATATTGAATAAGAAAGAGGAATGAACATGGCAAAAGGCTTGCTGATTGTTGTTTCCGCGCCGTCAGGCTGTGGAAAGGGAACGATTCTTGGCGAGGTGCTCAAGGATCCGGCATATTATTATTCCGTATCCGCTACCACCCGTGCACCCCGTGAGGGGGAGCAGGACGGCGTACAGTATCATTTTCTGACGCGCGAACAGTTCGAGCAGAACATTGCAGACCAAATGATGCTGGAATATGCCGAATACTGCGGTAATTATTACGGCACACCCCTTGCCCCCATCAATGCAAATCTGGAGAACGGCAGAAATGTCATTCTGGAGATTGAGGTACAGGGTGCAATGCAGGTGCGCAAACTCCGCCCCGATGCGGTGTTTGTGTTTATCGCACCGCCGAGTGTTGACACACTCCGCGAGCGTCTGATAGGACGCGGCACGGAAACGATGGAAGTCATCGAGGAGCGCGTTGCACAGGCACAGCATGAGCTGTCCTTTGCACAGCAGTATGACTATATCGTGGTCAATGATGTGCTGGAAGATGCAATTGCCGATTTCAAGGCGATTGTCCGCGCAGAAAGCTGCAAGACGGCAAGAGATTAAGCCGATACATTTTTGAAGATAGAAAGAGGTAAGATTATGCTTAGACCGGCAATGACACAGATGATTACAAAGAACGAGAGCTGCTATTCCCTCGTAATCGGCGTTGCAAAGCGCGCAAGAGAGATTGCAGAGGAGCTTTACGACAACAACATGACGTTGGAGGAAAAGCCTGTAAAGACAGCGGTGGATGAATTCGCAAGAGGCGAGTACAAAATCGTAGAAGCCGCTGACGATAAGAATATTCAGTAAGCAGTGGAGCACGGACAATACATTGCCGCAGTTGCGGTGCATTCCACCGCTTATGCATTTGACAAGCCCTTCCACTACCTGCTCCCCCCCGAACTCTACCGCCCGTCCCTTGAGGGATGCCGCGTGGTTGTACCGTTCGGCAGGGGCAACCAGAAGCGCGTGGGGCTGGTGCTCTCCATATCGGAAAGCATCGGGGAAACGCGCAGGGGACTCAAATGCATCCTGTCCGTAGCAGACAGCGAGCCGATTCTCAACCAGGAACAACTCCTGCTCATGCACTGGCTCAAAGACAATACCTTCTGCACCTATTATGATGCCATCCGCACACTCCTGCCTTCCGCGCTGCAATTGCGTGTGCAGGAGCATTACTGCCTTGCAGGTGATGCGGATGAGAGCAGTCTGAATGCGGAACAGGCGCAGTTTCTGCAATTCCTGCGCCGCGCGAAAAGCCAGAAGGAATTTGACGCATTACTGGACGTACAGGATACACCGCAGAAAAAACAGCTGGTTGAACAGCTGCTTGCAGCCGGTGTTATCCGGACAACAGCGGATACCAGTGCCAGAATGAAGGATAAAACTGTGCGCATGGTGCGGCTGTCGGAGAAGTATCTCTCCGGAGAAACCCACCGGAATGTGACGGTCAAGCAGCAGCAGGTGCTGACGGCATTGCAGGAATTCGGCACGATGGAGGAAAAGGAAATCTGCTATATCTGCGGTGTCACCTCTGCCGTTGTGCAGACGCTTGTCAAGAACGGCATTGCCGAGCGATTCGAGGCGAATGCACAGTTGCAGGACGTGGAAATGCAGCCGCAGGAGGATTTGCCGGAAGTGGTTCTTTCTCCTGAACAGCAGGCAGTTTTTGACGAAGTTGCTCCCTATCTTGCGACAAAGGAGGCAAAATGCTTCCTCCTGCACGGCGTAACCGGCAGCGGCAAGACCTCCGTATTTGAAGCACTCATCTCCCATACGCTGAAGCTTGGAAAAACAGTGCTCATGCTCCTGCCCGAAATCGGACTGACTCCCCAGACGCTTCGCCGCTTTTCCGCAAGATTCGGCAGCCGTATTGCTGTCATGCACAGCGGCTTGTCCCTCGGCGAGCGCAAGCGTTCCTATGAACGGGTATGCAGGGGAGAGGTCGATGTTGTCATCGGTACAAGGTCGGCAGTGTTTGCCCCCTTGCAGAATATCGGGCTGATCATCATGGACGAGGAGGGCGAGCGTTCCTACAAGTCCGACGCTGCACCGCGCTTTGATACCATTCAGGTGGCAAGACAACGTGCGAAAACCCACGGCGCAGTGCTCCTGCCTGCGTCAGCAACGCCGACCATGGAGAGCTATTATTATGCGCAGAAAGGCGTGTATACGCTGCTGGAAATGAAGCAGCGGTACGGCGATGCGCAGCTTCCGGAAGTCGAGGTTGTGGATATGACTGAAGAACGCTTACAGGGCAACGACACAGAATTCAGCTCTGTACTGGTCGAGGGTATTGCGGAAACGCTTGCGCGCGGCGAACAGAGCATTCTCCTGCTCAATCGGCGCGGCTACCATACCATCATCAGCTGCTGTACCTGCAATCAGCCGGTGTACTGCCCGAACTGCTCCATTCCCATGACCTATCACAAGCCCGATGACAACCTGCACTGCCATTACTGCGGCGCGGTTGCACGGATGCCGGAGAAATGCACGAAATGCGGCGGTGAACATCTGCGGAAAATGGGCTTCGGCACACAACGTCTGGAGGACGAGCTGACTGTGCGCTTTCCCGACGCGCGTATCCTGCGCATGGATGCGGATACCACAACATCGCGGTATTCCTATGAAAAGAACTTCGAGGCATTCCGTAAGGGAGAATATGACATCATGCTCGGCACACAGATGATCGGCAAGGGACTGGACTTCCCGAATGTCACGCTTGTTGGTGTGCTGTCCGTTGATAAAGCATTGTTTTCCGGCGATTTCCGCAGCTATGAACGCACATTCGGTCTGATTACACAGGTTGTCGGCCGTGGAGGACGCGGCGGAAAGACCGGCAGAGCCATTCTGCAAACATTTCTGCCCGACCACTATGTCCTGCGCCTTGCGGCAAAGCAGGATTACCCCTCCTTTGCAAGGGAGGAGCTGACCATCCGCAGGCAGCTGTTATTCCCGCCGTTCTGCGATGTCTGCGTGATTGGCGTTACGGGCGAAACGGAAGCCGAGGTGCGCACGGGTGCGGTTAAATTTGTGGAATGCATGAAAGAGGAGCTTGCCGTGCAGAAAGAAACGCTTCCTCTGCGTGTGCTCGGTCCTGTGCCGTGCATCTACGGAAAAATCAATGGCAAATATCGCTGGCGTATCATTATCAAATGTAAAAACACCCCGAATTTCCGCAGCTTCATGCGTGACGTGCTGAAAAATGCCGGCAGCGTGAGGGAGACGGCAAGAGTGCATATTTACGCGGATATGAACGGCAGCATAGGCATATAATGTTGGAGGAAATCAAATGGCAATCAGAAAAATTGTAACCAAAGGCGACCCAGTGCTGCAGGCAGTCTGCAAGCCCGTGGTAAGCTTTGATGAAAAGCTTGCACAGCTGCTTGACGACATGCACGAAACACTGGAAAAAGCACAGGGGCTCGGACTTGCTGCACCGCAGGTCGGTATCCGCAGACGACTGGCTCTTGTGGATACGGGCGAAGAAGTGCTGGAAATCATCAACCCTGTGATTCTCAAAAAAAGCGGAAAACAGCGCGATGTGGAAGGCTGCCTGTCCTGTCCCGATGAATGGGGCTATGTAGTGCGCCCGAATAAGTGCAAAATCCGTTTTCAGGACAGAAACGGCGAATTCTATGAAGCATCCCTGACCGGACTTGCTGCGCGCTGTGCCTGCCATGAAATTGACCATCTGGACGGTCATCTGTTTCTGGAACTGGTCGATGAATTTGTAGAGCCGGGGGAGGAATAATATGCATACCATGAAGCTCGTATTTATGGGAACGCCCGATTTCGCAGTGCCCTGTCTTGCAGCCCTTGCTGCATCCGGTGCGGAGATTGCGGCAGTATTCACGCAGCCGGATAAACCCAGCGGCAGAAAGTACAAGCTCGTTCCGACACCCGTCAAGAAAAAGGCAATTGAGCTTGCCATTCCTGTGTACCAGCCGGAATCCCTGCGAAAGGGCGAGGCGGCACAGGAGGCAAAGCAAATTCTGGAGGAGCTGCAGCCCGACTGCATCGTCGTTGCCGCATATGGTCAGATTCTCCCCAAGGAGATTCTGGAACTGCCAAAATACGGCTGTATCAATGTACACGCCTCCCTTTTGCCGAAATACCGCGGTGCAGCTCCCATTCAGAGATGCATCCTTGACGGCGAAACTGAAACGGGCGTGACCATCATGCAGATGGCAGAGGGGCTTGATACCGGCGACATGCTGCTCAAGGGCAGCCTTGCCATCGGTGAGAATGAAACCGCTTCCGAGCTGCACGACCGCCTGTCCGCACTCGGCGCAGAGCTGATTGTCAAGGCTCTGCAAGGCTTGCAGGAAGGCACGATCACACCGCAGGTACAGGACGATGCATTGTCCTGCTATGCCGGTATGATTACCAAGGATATGTCCGCACTCGATTTCACAAAGCCGGCACTTACCCTGCACCGCACCATCTGTGCGCTGTCTGGCTTTACCACGCTTGACGGCAAACGCTTCAAGGTGTTCCGCAGTCAGGTGCATGACGGCACCGGACAGGCACAGCCCGGTACGCTCCTTGACGCGCAGCAGTTGCTTGTGCAGTGCGGCGAGGGTACGGTACTGCGTCTGACCGAAGTACAGAACGAGGGTGGAAAACGCCTTGCCGCGTCCGATTTCATCCGCGGCAAAAAACTGACAGCCGGACAGAAATTCGGCGAATAAGCGAGAGAAAGGAACTATAGGATGGACCTTTTGCTTCTCATTGTGCCGTTCATTCTCTGCATCATTGCACAGATCAACGTCACATCAACCTATAATCGCTACCATAAGGTACGCAATGCGCGCGGTCTGACCGGTGCGGAAACTGCCAGAAGAATTCTTGACCTCAATGGTCTGACACATGTGCAGATCGAACGCATTTCCGGTAATCTGACAGACCACTACGACCCTGCTGCCAATGTTGTGCGCCTGTCTGACAGTGTTTATGACAAGGCGACCGTTGCAGCTCTGGGCGTTGCAGCCCATGAATGCGGTCATGCCATACAACATGCACAGCAATATGTGCCTGTGCTTCTCCGTTCCAAAGTTGTCCCCGTTGCAAGCTTCTGCTCCAGAATCTGGTATTTCGTATTTCTGATCGGTTTGTTTGCTTCACAATTCCTCGGCTCTGCGCTGCTGTGGCTTGCTGTCATTCTGTTTGCAGCAGTGGCACTGTTCCAGTTTGTGACGCTCCCCGTGGAATTCAATGCAAGCCGCCGTGCGATGCATGTCCTCGAAACACAGGGTTTTCTGGAGGGAGAGGAAGTCTCCGGCGCAAGAAAGGTGCTCACTGCCGCCGCGCTGACCTATGTGGCAGCTCTCGTGCAGTCGCTGGCACAGCTTCTCCGGCTGATTGGCATTGCAAAGGATGACTGATATGCAGAGTGCAAGATTGCTTGCGGTAAAGCTGCTCTGCCGTACCGAGGAGGATGGGAGCTATTCCAACCTCCTGCTTGACCAATCTCTGGCGGATGCCCAGCTTTCACCGCCGGACAAAAAGCTCTGTGCACAGCTCTATTACGGCGTAATTGAACGCCGCCTGACGCTCCTGCACATCCTGCGCACCTACAGCAAAAAACCACCGGAAAAGCTCGATACTATCATCCGGAACATCCTGTATCTGGGCTTGTATCAGCTTGCGTACTGCGACAGGATTCCCGACCGTGCCGCGGTCAATGAATCCGTCCTGCTGACAAAACAATGCAAAAAGGCGAGTGCTTCCGGTTTCGTCAATGCCGTTCTGCGCAGTTTCCTGCGTGACAACAAAACCATCCGGATGCCGGAGGATGCATGGCAGCGCTGCGAGGTGGAATATTCCGTCCCCGCGGCTCTCTGCCGCAGGCTTGCCGAGGAACGCGGCATGGAATTCACACAGGCGTTCCTTGCTGACGCACTCCGGACACCCCCGACCACCATTCGCCTCAATCCCCTGTGTGGTACAGTACAGGCATTGGAGGAGGAGGGATTTTCCCCCGTTCCCATCGAACGTCTGCCGTATGCCTATACCATCAGTGCGGCGGATGTGCGCAAATCCAAGGCGTTTTCTGCCGGTATGTTTCATGTGCAGGACTTATCCTCCCAGCTGTGCTGTGCAATCCTTGCACCAAAGCCTGAGGAAACCGTCCTCGATATGTGCGCTGCTCCCGGCGGCAAGACCTTTACCATGGCGCAGATGATGGAAAACCGCGGTACAGTGCTTGCCTTTGATTTGCACGAACACCGCGCCAAGCTCATTGACGATGGGGCAAAGCGATTGGGATTGACCTGTATTTCTGCAAGAACGGGCGATGCTTCACAGTTTTCCCCCGACCTGCCAAAGGCGGACAGAATCCTCTGCGATGTGCCGTGCTCCGGCTTCGGTGTTATCCGGCGAAAACCGGAAATCCGCTACAAGCCCCTCACCGACTTTCAGGAGCTTCCGGAATTGCAGTACCGTATTCTCGAAAATGCCGCGCGTTATCTCAAAAAGGGCGGAACGCTGGTTTATTCCACCTGCACTGTGCTGCAAGCGGAAAATGAAGCGGTCGTGGAACGATTCCTTGCTGCGCATCCGGAATTTGAGCTTGTCCCCCTGACGGAATTTGGCTTTTCGCAAGGCTATGCAGTCTTCTCCGTTCTCTATGACAATTGTGACGGCTTCTTTGCCGCACGGCTGCGCAGAAAGGAGGGGGACGATGGAACAGCGTGATATTCTTTCCCTGAATCTGGAAGAACTGACACAGGCGGTTGTTGCCATGGGACAGCCCCGTTACCGCGCCACGCAGCTTTACCAATGGCTGCATGTGAAAAAGGTGACAGATTTTAGCGAAATGCTTGATCTACCTGCTGTGTTCAGGGAGCAATTGCGTGTTGAATTTTGTCTAAAACGCCTATTTATTGCAAGAAGACTTGAATCTTGCATGGATAATACGGTAAAATACTTATATGGGCTTTCTGACGGGCAGTATGTGGAAACGGTATTGATGTCCTATCAGCATGGCTGGCGGCTGTGTATTTCCACACAGGTCGGCTGCAAAATGGGCTGTCAGTTCTGTGCATCCACGATTGCAGGCTATGTCAGAAACCTTACCCCAGCGGAGATGCTGCTTCAGATTGATGAAACTGAACGTGATGCCGGCGTGAAGATTTCCGGCATTGTACTCATGGGCATCGGCGAGCCGCTGGATAATTATGATAATGTCATCCGGTTTCTCGATTTGCTGTCCGACTCCAAGGGACGACAGATGAGTCTGCGGCATGTGACGCTCTCGACCTGCGGCATTGTTCCGCGCATCCGTGAGCTTGCCGACCGCAAATCCGGACTAACCCTTGCGGTGTCCCTGCACAATCCGTCCGATGCCGGACGCAGTGCGGTGATGCCCATTAACCGCCGCTATCCGCTTGCAGAGCTGATGGAGGCATGTCGGTATTATTTCTCCGTGACTGGTCGGCGTGTGACCTATGAATATGCCGTAATGCAGGGAGAAAATGACAGTGAAGCCGATGCAAAAGCGTTGGCGGCACTTCTCAGAGGACAACAGGCGCATGTGAACCTGATTCCTGTCAATTCTGTACGGGAACGCAGTTATCATGCGACAAGGGCAGCAGCGCAGGAATTCATGCATCGTCTGGAACGATGCGGTGTTCATGCGACTGTCCGACGAACACTTGGCAGTGACATTGAAGCGGCGTGCGGTCAGCTGCGGCATGAAGCAAACGGCGCACAAACATAACAGAGGAGAGGTGGGAATATGCGCTGCGGAATAATCACACACATCGGGCTGGTTCGTGAGGAGAACCAGGACGAAGTGCGCGCACAGGATTTCGGCAGCAATATTCTTGCTGTAGTCTGTGACGGAATGGGCGGCGAACGGGCAGGCAAACAGGCGAGTGCCATTGCCGTGCGTGAATTGTTCGATCATTTTGAAGCACGTTACCGCACGGGAATGTCACCGGAGGAAATCCGCGCATTGCTGATTTCATCCGTATCAGCGGCAAATTCCGTCATTTATACCACTGCCAGAATGGATTTCAAAAGCTACGGCATGGGCACGACCTGTGTAGCTGCATTCGTGCAGCCGGAATGGATCAGCATCGTCAATGTCGGCGACAGCAGAGCATATCTGCTTGAGCACGGCGTGATGCGGCAGATTACCAGTGACCATACCGTTGTGAATACGCTGTACCAGCAGGGGAAAATCACGAAAGAACAGATGCACACCCATCCCCAGCGCAACATGCTGACGCAGGCTGTCGGTGTGGAGCGTGTGGTCAGACCGGATTATTACCGGATCCCGCATGAGGATGATTTCGCACTTCTGCTCTGCTCGGATGGTTTGTCCAGCTATTGCAGCGACGCAGAGATTGCCGATACGATTCGTCAGTTCCCCTTTGAGGAGGTTCCGGACGCACTGATCGTGCTTTCGCTGCAAAAGGGCGGCAGGGATAATATTTCCCTTGCCATTGTCACAAAGTAATCATGGAAGCTGCGCTTCCTGAAATAATATGTATGGAGGGTACAATGGATAAGAACATTGGAAGAAAGCTTGACGGCAGATACGAAATCACCGAGCTGATTGGTATCGGCGGCATGGCAGATGTCTACAAGGCAACGGACATCATCGACAACAAGGTCGTGGCTGTCAAGATTCTCAAAAAAGAGTTTGCAGAAAATGAAGAATTTCTGCGCCGTTTCCGCAATGAGTCCAAGGCAATTGCACTGCTTTCCCATCCGAATATTGTAAAGGTGTACGATGTCGGTTTTTCGGAGAAAATCCAGTTTATTGTCATGGAATACATTGACGGCATCACGCTGAAGGAATACATTGAAAACGAAAAGGTGCTGACATGGAAGGATTCTGTACATTTTGTCATTCAGATTCTCCGTGCGCTCCAACATGCTCATGACAGAGGCATTGTTCACAGAGATATCAAGCCCCAGAACATCATGCTGTTCACTGATGGCACCATCAAGGTCATGGACTTCGGCATTGCCAAGTTTGCCCGTGAGGAGGGCAGAACTGCCACTGATCAGGCAATCGGCACCGTACACTATATCAGCCCCGAACAGGCGAGAGGGGATGTAACGGACGAAAAGAGTGACATCTATTCTGTCGGTGTTATGCTCTATGAGATGCTCACCGGACAGAAGCCCTTTGATACGGATAACCCCGTTACCGTTGCCGTGATGCACATGCAGAATACTGCGGAGCGTCCCCGCGCGATCAACCCCGATATTCCGGCAGGTCTTGAGGAAATCATCCTGCGTGCCATGGAAAAGGACGCAGAGAACCGTTACCAGACCGCATCCGATATGATTCGCGACATTGAGAGCTTCAAGGCAAATACACAGATCGTATTCGGTTACTATGAGGAAGATGTTCCCGCAGAGGGCGATACTCCCACACAGTACTTTGCTGCACCTGCTGAAGATGATGAATCCTATGCAGAGGAGGAAGAAGATTACTACGTTGATGAGGACGAGGAGGACGACGACGAGTATTATGATGAGGAGGAAGAAGAGGAGGAAGAATCCCGTTCCCTGTTCATTCCCGTCATGACTGCCGTTACCATTGCCTTTATCGTGGTTGCTGTAATCTTTGTACTCTGGCTGGTGAAGGGTGTTATCAACAACGAAATCAAGCAGACCAAGTATGAGATGCCCAATCTTGTCGGCTGGGATTACTACGAAGCAAAGGCTGGCTATGAGTACCTCGACATTCAGATCAACGACACATCCTATACTTCCTACGAAAAGGATGTCATCTATGAGCAGGACATTGCAGAGGGTGACGCTGTTGTCAGCGGTCAGACCGTTTATGTAAATGTCAGCCTTGGTGTCAGCATGGTAGAAGTACCGAAGGTATCCGGTATGCAGCGTGACTATGCAGTCAAGGTGCTCGAACAGCAGCACTTCAAGACAGAAATCAAGTACGAGATGAGCACGGACGGTACGGAATCCAATTACGTTATCCGTACAGAG
>SVNO01000068.1 GCA_015066845.1 Ruminococcus sp.
CACCTCCCCCGCGAAGCGGGGGAGGGATATGCGGGGGTTGCACCCCCGAATCCCGCTTTTTTATTTAAGATTTAGAACTTACATAGTATTAGTTATCTAAATTATAACCCGAAAAATGGCAATTGTCAATCTTTTTTCAAAATATATGGATTGATTATTGAACATATGATTTATCCGCAATACAATGGGGCATGGAAATTATGATACGCCTTATCGAAAAGACGGAGCGATAGTCCGAAAAATAACCCCTCCCCGTTGAGGGGAGGGGCTTTGCTGATTGGGGAAATCATACCCCATACCGCACCCGAATCCGTTCAAGCTTTTCCCCGAACGGTTTGCGCATCCAGAGCAGGAACAGGAAATTGGACAGGGCATAGAGCAGCGTGTAGGGAATCGCTGTCATGAGCTTTGCCGCGTACAGCGGCAGGGTGAAATTCCCCGAATACTGGAGAACCGTCCACACATCCATCAGCATCGAATAGCCGATTCCCGACAGAATCCCGAACAACAGGAGCAATACTTTGCTGCGCTTGAGTGGGTCGGCAAGCAGTCCTGCAATCCATCCGGTCATCCCCCATGCAAGCATCTGGAATGCCGTCCAAGGCCCTTGCCCGAAATAGAAATTCGACAGCAAAGCTGCCATTGCCCCCGTCAGAAAACCGGCTTCCCTGCCAAGATACAGCGCGGTCAGGATGATGATGGCGGTCACTGGTTGGCACAGGGGAAGAAACCGGCTGGCAATGCACAGCGCAGTCATCACCGCCGTGAGTACCATGCGCCGTGTACCGGTTTTTTTGCGCTCAATCCCTGCCAGAAACAGGAGCACGGACAATGCAGCAGCGGCAAAGGATACAAACAAATGACGGGATTCAGGGAAAAAATGCGCACCACCCACCACCACCGCCGGAATCAGCAAAAGCGGCAAAAGCCATTGCAGAACGCGCCGCAGCGGTTCATTGGCAATCACGATCACGCAAATCCCTCCTTTGATTGCGCCGACAAAGTGCGGCAGCGTCCTCCACCGTCACCGCATTGTCGAAAAACTGCCGCGTCATGCGGCTGACAGCGGTCGTGTAAAAGCTGCTCTCTGCGAAAAATTTGCGCGGCGCGTCAACCGAAACCACATTGCCGCGGAAGAATAACGCGCACCGGTCTGCGCAGTCCGCTGCAAGCTCCGTATCGTGCGTGACGATCACAATGGTCATCCCCTGCGCCTGTAAAGCACGGAGAATCGCGGTAAATTTCTGCTTTGTGTGCGCGTCCAGTCCCTTGGTCGGCTCATCGAGCAGGAGCAGCTGCGGCTGCTGTGCAAGTACCTTTGCCAATGCGCACAGCTGCTGTTCGCCGCCGGAAAGGTCGTAGGGGTGCTTGCTGTACAGATGGCGCAGGTCGAACGGCAGCTGCACTTCCGGCATTTCCGCAAGCTCCTCGGCAACCGTATTGCGCAGAAATACCGTCTGCACATCCTGCGGCAGCATCGCAAGACAGCCATTGTAGAGCGACTGGTTTTTGTAGTCCTTCAGCCGTTTTCCGAAAACGCGGATGTCACCGGCATGGGGCTTTTGCAGCCTCGCAGCAAGCTGGAGTGCCGTGCTTTTGCCCGAACCGTTGCCGCCGAGAATGCAGAAAATTTCCCCCTCATGCACCTCCAGTGAAAGACCGGAAACCACGTCCGGCTCATGCCGCCCATAGCGGAAATACACGTCACGGAACGTCAGCGCGGCGGCATTGTTCCGCACAGGCGTGTTCTGGGGGAGTGCACGGACGGTATTGCAGTACCGCGTTTCGAGCATATCGCGCCCCTCGCGCACGGTCAGCGGACAGGGCGCGGGAAGTTCCAGTGCGCAGTGCAGCCTTGCAGCTGCCGGCATGGCACAGAGAATCTCCGGTTTTTGGCGAAGCTTCGCGATAATATCACGCGGTGCGCCGTCATGCAGGAGTGCGCCGTCCTCCATGATCAGAAGTCTGTCGCACAATGGCACGACATCTTCCAGACGATGCTCGGCAATGAGGATGGTCAGGGAAAATTCCGTGCAAAGCCGCCGGAGCGTGTTGAGAAAATCCACCGCCGCGATGGGGTCAAGCTGTGCGGTCGGCTCGTCCAGAATGAGGATGTCCGGCTGCATGACCATTACCGCCGCCAGATTAAGCAGCTGCTTCTGACCGCCCGACAGCGTGGACACGTCGCGGTCGAACCACTGGGAAATGCCAAACCAGCTTGCCATTTCAGCAATCCGTCTTGCAATGATTTCCTGCGGAATATGGAGGTTTTCCAGACCGAACGCAAGCTCGTGCCATACCTTGTCCGTCACGATCTGCTGTTCCGGTCTTTGCAGGACAAAGCCGATTTTTGCAGCTGCATCCGCGTTGGAAAGCGCAGCAAGCTCCGTGCCCATGAACCGGATTTCTCCGGACAGTGTGCCAAGAGGAGTCAGTTCCCGTTTGAGCAGGCGCAGCAGGGACGATTTTCCGCTGCCAGTCGCGCCGCAGATGGCGACAAATTCGCCGCGCCCGATGCTGCACGACACATCACACACCGCCGCACGTTCCGTCTGCGGATAAGTGAAGCTTACATGCGAGAGAGTGAGCTGTGCCATCGGATCGCCTCCTTTCCATCAATGCATAGGGGTAAAATTGCCAGTATTGCGTACGAAATCAGACTGCACACGGCAAGCGGTGTACTTGCAGATACGGTGAAATACGGGTAGAAGCTGTGGGAGAGTGCGCCGGCTCCCGAAAGCGTGAGCGCGGTACACAGGACAATTGCCGCGAGCAGTGCACCGTCCGCGCGTGTGAAGCGAAAAATGGCGAAATGTGTGCGTTTTCCGATGCCATACCCACGCGCTGCCATGCTGTCCGCGGTCGTGATGCCGTTTTCCAGTGCCCATGTGAGCAGGACGGAGAAAATGCGGATGCCGCCGCGCAGTTTGTCGTACAGGCTATCCTCTTTGTATAATCCCAGTGCTTTCTGTGCCTGCGCCGTTTTCCGAGCCTGCTGTCCGAGCAATGCCACATAGCGCATTGCCATCGACAGCACAAGCGCGAGCTTCGGGGAAAGTCTGCCGCAGACATAGAGCAGCTTGTCGCGTGTCATCATGCGTGAAAAGCTCCCGAACCAGCAGAGGATGGAGAGCATGGAGGCAGATGCAAAAATCCCGTAAATCAGTGATTCAAGCGTGACGGGATTGTCATTGAGCACAAAGAGCACCGTTGCGCCGTGGTGGGATACAAGGGGATTGATGAGGGCGGTCAGGAGGAAGAAACCGAGCAGAAGCATACTGCCGCGCAGGGAAACACCGCCGCGCGTCAGGCGCAGGAGCACTGCGCCGAGCAGGGAGATGCAGGTCACAGCCGGATGCATGGAGAACATGGCAAAGCCGGAAACGGCAAAGAAATATACTGTCAGTACAAACGGATTGTATGCCGCAAAGCTCCTCATTCTGCCACATCCTTTCCGAGGTCGAGCGAATACAGCCATTCCACCGCATCGCCGTCCGCAAGGAGATACTCACCGCACCCAACGGACGCGGATTCCCCGTTGACATGGAACACCCAGCCGGACAGTTCACCGTGGTCGAATTCATAGAGGTCGGCAATGCCTTTCACATACGCAAGTTCCGGTGTACCGCTGTATTCCATGCGGATGCCGTGGGCGCGTACCGCGCTTGTCAGCGCGTCAAAAACCGTGGTGTCATCGGTGATGGGGATTTCAATTGTTCCCAGAATTTCGCCGTTTTCCGGAATGTACGCTGCCTTTCCTGCAACCGTGTCACAGCGGATGGACAGGCTCACGCTGCCGATGATTTCCCCCGATGCAGCGGGCTGGGGCTGGTAGTAATCCGCCGCGCGTTCGATCCGCACGAACCACACCAGCGCGAGGAGCACTGCCGCAAGCAGACAGGGGGGGAGAAAATGCTTCAAATTTCGCTTTTTGCGAAGAAATAACGCAATACAGGCAATTCCAAGCGCAAGGAGCACTGCTGCCGTCACAATGATGCGGTAATCCATCCTGTGCACTTGTGGCGCGGCAAATGAAACATCGGGTTCAGCGAACAGGTAGGGTGCATTGCCGCTTTGCAGTGCGGTCAGAGCGAAAAACACCTGCATATTGGCATTTTCATTGGATGCACCGCCTTGTATATGGCAAAAACTTCCATCCGGCAGCTGGTACAGTGCAATGCCGTCAAGCAGTGTACAGCCATTTTTGATGAAGCGTTCCTCCGTCAGCGGTTCATAGCCGAGGGCGAGCAGTGCCGTCAGCACCTGCGCGGTGCTTTCCGGACAGGGCACACCATAGCTTGCAAAATCTCCGGTATCGCGCTGCTGTGCAGAGAGAAATGCAATGGCACGGTCAATTTCTGCCGGATATTCGCCATAAAATGGAGCGAGTGCCTGCAAGGTCATTGCCGTTGCGTCCACATCGGAATGCTCCCCCGACACTGCCCAGCCCCCATCGGGAAGCTGCAAGGCAAAAAGCTCCTGCACAATTTCCTGTGCTCTGTCGGGGCAGCGGTCGTTATTGACCAGATGCAGCCCGAACACCCAGCTCATCAGCCCAAGTTCCCCGACAGAATCGTCCATCGTTCGGGCAATATATCCCTCATCGCCGCCGATGCTCCGGTAGACGAGCGCGTATTTCAGGCGCGTTGCCGCACTTGTGACCTCCTGCGTAGCAAGGTACTGCGTGAGTGCGCGGCGATACGCCGAAAAATCGTAGGTTTCCCCCTCCTGCGACAGCGCGAGGACGTACCATTCTGCCGATGTTCCGGCGCGGTCGGTCAAATCCGTGTCCAGCCATTCCTGCACGGAATCCGCACCCGTGCAGGAGAGCGCGTAGTCTACAATTCCCTGTCGCATCTCCTGCGCGTCCGCGGCATGACAGGGAAGGGGGAGCATGGCGAAAAGCAGCAGGAGAATGCCCAGAATCGCCGGAATACGGTTATTTCGCATGACGCTTGCGCACCAGAACAATGCCAAGAATTGCTGCGAGAACTACCCCCAGACAGATCGCCCCTATCTTGAACGCTGTCCACGGAGATGCTGCGGAGGAATCCTCTGAGGGGGCTGCATCGGAACCCACCTGCACCTTGCACACCGGCGGCACGAGCACCTGCGCATCCGAAACGGCACTGAGCACGAATGCACCGTCCTCCGGCAGCGTGAGCGTGACGTTCCCCTGCGCGTCCGTCAGGTATCCGGATTTTTCCCCATTTACCGTAATTTCCGCAGCTTCTACGGGGTTCTGGACAGGGTTCCAGTTTTCGTCATAGCCGTTCGCCGTGAGCGTCAGGGTGATGGCATCCCCGGCATTCACGGAAAGGCTGTCCGCGTCAAAAAAGCAGTAGGTATCGGAAAAAGCGGTCAGGTCGGTGAATGCGTAAACGCTGAGTACATCCCCCGTCTGCACGGGATCCTCCAGAGAGAGCGCGGACTGATGGTTCACGCAGTAGCCGTAGCTGCTGCCCTGTTCCACGCCCCAGAGCTTGGTAATGCCCAGCCCGAATTCCGTGCGCGAGGTGCTGTAGCCGGCTGTACCGCCGGAATAGTGCGTATCATGGGCAATTGTCAGCGCGTCATGGATGGTCAGTGCGCCGTCCTTGTCCGTATCGGTGACAGTCACGGGCTGTGCAGCAAGGGCAAGTGCACCGGTATTGTCAGCGATGGTGACATACACTTCTGCGGATTCCGCAGCGGAGGCGTGGAGGGGGAAACAGGTGAGTGCCATTGCAGTAATGGCGAAAATCAGGGATTTTTTCATGAATTATTCTTCCTTTCTTTGGGTGGCTTGATGCCTGCGGCTTCGAGTGCGCGCGGCCATGGACCGAGGAATGCTTTGATGGCAACGACCTCGCGCTCGGTGAAATCGGAACGTTTCGGGTAGCGGCTCTCGCCATTTTCCTGCAATTGCCGGAATCGTTCCTGCAAAAGGGCAATGCAGTCAGGTCTGGTCAGCTTTTCCATGCATACTCCTTTCCTATTATAATGTGCTGTTCCCGCATTAAAAAAACGCCTTTTCATTGCAGATGCAACGAAAAAGCGCAGCAATTCCCGACATCCGGAGACACTCTGCCTGCGGACGCTGAAAACGGCTGCACTTTTCATATCCAAAAATGCGAAACCCACATATCCGGACGGTATTCCGACTTCAGGCAGGAACTGCCTTTACGGTAGTGATGGCTGCGACGGATTTTCACCGAACTTCCCCGCACTCCGGACTGCGAAATGGATTCATCCCTTCTATTATAGCACGGATGCTGCAATGTGTCAAGGCAATTTTCCTTTTGTTCTGCCAATAACAAGCTGTGCACACAGCCCTGTAAAGCCTCCGGCAATACAGCCGGTAACGAGGAGAATCGGGTAATAGGCAAGCACCGTGCGCGTCTGCATGAGGAGCATGGCAGCGAGAATTTGTCCGGTATTGTGAAAAATCGCCCCGAACACACTCGACAGCCAGAGAAACTGCTGCGGAATGATGCGCCGGAGCAGGAGCATTCCGCACAGGCAGAATGCCGCGCCTGCAAGACTGTAGAGCAGCGCGGAGGGATTGCCGGTGCACCATGCCCCAAGCAGCAGGCGTGAAAGTACCAGCAATGCCGTTTCCCATGCGCGGAAACGGTAGACGGCATACACCGTCACAATATTGGCAAGCCCAAGCTTGACACCGGGGATGGGCACAAGCTCCGGAATGCGCAGCTCAATGACGAACAGCGTCAGGGACATGGCAGTCAGCAGTGCCAACTGCGTCAGGCGTTTCAGTTTCATAGTTTCCCTTTCTGAAAGCGGATAATAACACGGTTGGGCAGGCAGACAATGGGCAGTTCCTCCGAAACAAGTACGCCCATTTTGACACAGGTATGGTCGGGACAGTCCGCGTCCGCCATGAAAATTGTACCGTCCTCTATCCTCACAACATTCCGGCTGCCATCGGGTGCAGTAATGAGAATTTCCCGATTCTGCGCCGCTGCAAGGTCAATGGTGTACAGCACCTTACCGTCCTGCACAATTTCCACCAGCTTTCCCCTTGCAGGCTGCATGACATACCATGTACCGGCAATGCCGGCAAGCAGAAGAAGCACGGCAAGCAGCAGGAGCATTTTCACAGATTTAGTCACGCGTAATCACCTCCGCAGTTCTGCCATCGGGGAGTGTGAGGGCTTCCGAAAGCCCCTGCGTATAGTACAGCGTGTCGTCCTGCGTGACAAGGAGCATTTCAAAATCGCCGGAATTTCGCCAGAAATTCGCTGCATCCTCCAGACCAAGGACAAACAGCGCGGTAGAAAGCGCGTCACAGCGAACGCCGGATGTGCCGACAATGGTAACGCTGGCAAGCTCGTTGTCCACCGGCGCACCGGTTGCCGGATCGAGGATATGTCCGTATTTTGTCCCATCCTCCGCGATAAAGTACCGTTCATAATTGCCGGAAGTGATGACAGCTGCGTCCGTGACGGCAAGGCTGCACAGGGGGGAGGAGGGTGCAGCGGGATTTTGCACAGCAATGTTCCACGGACTGCCGTCCGGCTTGCTGCCGATTGCCTGCACATTGCCGCCGAGGTTGAGCAATGCACTGGAAATGCCGTATTCACGCAGGATTTCCACTGCACAGTCACCGGCATAGCCCTTGGCAAGCGCACCGAAATCCACCTGCATTCCCTCCGGCAGCGTGACGGTGTTTTCATGCAGGACGATCCGGCGGTAATCGACCAGTGCGCGCGCCTGTGCAAGCGTTTGCGCATCGGGCACGTTCTGTGTATCCATGGTAAAGCCCCATGCAGAAAGCACGGGATACAGGGAAATATCCAGTGCGCCATCCGTCTGCGCCCCGATTTCCTGCGCAGTCTGCAAAAGCCTTGCAGTATCCGCGGACAGCTCCACAGGCACACCGTCCGCGTGATTGATTGCCCATGTTTCGCTTTTTTCGTCCGTGACGGCAAGCAGACTTTCCAGAGCAAGAATGCGCTGCTGCGCTGCATCCAGAGCCGTTTCTGCGGCATTGCCGGAGGCAGTCAGCTGCATATAAGTATCCATTGCGAACAGCTCGCGCACAGCGGAGGGCTGTGCACAGCCGCATAGCAGGGGGAGGGTGCATAGGAATGCGGCGAGGTGATGTTTTTTCATGGGGATGTTCCTTTACTATTGTGTTCTTTGCTTACCATTATAACGCATTTCCGGTGCTTTGTCAATGAGGGGGGATTCAGCTTGTTGAAAAATGATCCTCTTATGCCGGAGGCAATGGAAAAGTTTTTGGTCGAGCTTTTTTCAAAAAGCTCGTGGGTGTCCAGAGGGCAACGCCCTCTGGTCGCGCACCGCAGTGCGCGAAATCTCCTTAAGCCGTCGCTTTTTTCAGGGGTTGGGGCAGTTACAGGGGTGCTAACCCCAGAAAAAGACTCTTTCTACAAGCTGAATCCCCCTTTCTGCAAGGGGGATTCACACATATTATTGCAATACCATCCGCTTCATCGCTGCAAGGTCATACCCATTGAGCGAACCATCCTCAATCAGCTCACCTGCCGCAGCATCCGTCAGCGTTCCGGCATTCAGCAGATATTTCTGCATCATCACCACGTCCAGTACCGTCAATGCCCCGTCCGCGTTCACATCACCGCGTACCTTTGCCGCAGCTGCTGCCGGTTCGAGGATGAATTTCTGTCCGTCACCGCCCCAGTAATTCCACTGGCAGATGTTCGCATTGGGCTGCATACTGATTTCATAGACATCCACGCAGGACTTTCCATAGGAACATTCCGTCAGTATCGCATAAGAACCATCCGCATTGCACAGCAGTGTGAAATCCTGTCCTGCTGCGCCGTTTGCTTTCTCCAGACCAATGTTGATTCCGTCCTCTGCCGAGTATTCATATACTGTCAGATATTCGCCGTTCTCTGCCTGAATACGGTATTTCCCATCTTCCAGCCGTGTAAATGTCCATGTATGGGGAATACCCTGTACTGCATTGACATTGTTAGCCACCGATAGGAACAGACTGCTGTTGACATTCTTCACCGTGTATGTGCCATCCGGTACTTCCGGATATACCGGTGTGAACTTCCACAGCTGACAGTCGCCTCCCCAATGCTGCCAGATGGCAATATTGCCGCCGGCTTCCTGCGACCAGTCGTATACATCTAAACCGAAAATGGAATGTTCCTTGGATACAATACCATAGAATGCACCGTCCTGCACCAGCTTCCACAGCTGGTTATCCTTGCCGGTATAGGTCTGCAATTCCACATTGCCATGATTATCTGCCTTTTCTGCCGCAAGGCATTTCGATTCATCCTTCATCGAGAGGATCTTGCAGTATTCTTCATCCACTGCCACCACGCGCCATTCCTGCTGACTGCCGCTGCCGAGTCCCCACTGCTGAATGTTCGTGCCGTCCGCAGTTTCACCGCCTGCAAGCTCAAGTGCCATGCCGTTGAATTTGCTGGTAATATAATAGGATACACCCGACAGCAGCTCCGTGCCGGAAATACGGGAATAATCCGTTGCCGTCTGCGCTGTCTGCGGCGCATAGACGAGCTTTCCGTCCGGCTTTGCTGCTTGTTTTACATCGTCCGAAAAATTGTAAGCCGCTTTCCTGCTGCCCCATACGCAGGTATTGTTCCCCGATGCGGTGAATGTCATTTTCTGCACCATCTCCGGTGATTCATCCGCCTGTACAAGGAAGCTTCCCTTGTAGGTCACGCCGTCATAGGTCAGCGTCATATCCGCAGAATCTTCAGCCATTGTCCATGTACCGGTAATGTCACCCGTGACTGTACCATCCGCATTGAGCATGATATTCTGGGAATACTCCACCTCGGCGTTATTGCCGTTGGTTTTCTGGTCGTCCACGATTTTCTGGTTGAGCTGATGGAAAATGAATTCATATTCGCCCGTCACCGCTGCCATGGTATGCCCGATGTCGGAAACATCCTCACCCTTGACATACTCATACGGCGCAGCATTCACCCAGCCGTCCGCATTCATCAGCAGCTGATGCACTCGCACCTCATGACCGCCGTAGTTGTCGTTGAATTTGTTATGGTAAATGACAAAGAGCTTGCCGTCCTCATCCATCAAAAGGGAATTGTGCCCCTGCGCCTTGTTCGGGCGGTCGTTGCAGCTCCACTGGTAATTGCTCATCAGACGCATTCCGACATTGCCGCCGATGTTGTTGCCGCCCTTGGTGTATATGGCAGAATTGCCGTTCTGGTCCACATACGGGCCTGCCGGATAGTCACTGCGGAATACACGCATATTGTAGCCGCCGTCATTGTTGAAGCAGCCATAGGAAACGAACAGATAATAGTAGCCTTTGCCCGTTTCGGGGTCTTCCATGTACTCAATGTACGGCCCTTCGCCCGATACCCAGTGACCGCCTGCTACCTTGATGCCCATGTAGGCATCCGAGGCATTGTTCACTGTCTTGTAGGTGACGTTGTAATCACGCAGACCGGTTTTTTCGTCCAGCTCCAGCATGAACAGACCGCCGAACCATGAACCGTAAACCATCCACAGCGCACCGCTTTCGTCATAGAACACCGCCGGGTCGATCGCATTCGTGCCGTAATTGGCATTCCATGAGCCGTTTGCAAGATACCTTGAAATATCGGGGTTTTTGCCGAGTACCTTTTCTGCGTCCGTCTTGGAATAGTGGAATGTTTCGCTGTTGTCAAAGCCGGAATAGACGATGGTGTCCACATAGGTGTATGGACCTTCGATATTGTCGGCAGTGCACAGTACAATGGAAGATTTCCAGTTGTCGCCGTTCACGCTCAGGTACATGCACCACTTGCCCATTTCTGCATTCCAGAGAATATCCGGTGCCCAGAGGTTGCCGGAAAGGTCGTAATTGGGATTTGAAGGGGAAGACCATGCAGCCGGAACAGCAAGGTCTTTGTAGATGTCCTTGAAAAACGTGGTGTTTTTCGTGCCAAGGTGGGAATTGGCAGCCGTTGTCCAGTTCCCCAGATCCGCAGATTTTGCCGCGGCAAGGTGTGAACCTGCGACAAAATAGCTCCCGTCCTCAAGCTTGACAATGGACGGATCATGCACTGCAACACGGCTGTGATTTGCGGCAGAGCCGGAAACGCCGGCAATACCGGAGGCAGCAGCCAGAATGCCTGCAAGCAGGACGGCTGCGATTTTTCTGCATCTTTTCATAATACTGACTCCTTTACGAATTTCCCATACTTTTTTGATTGCTGCTGCTACAATTATACCGTATAGCAGCAGTAGTGTCAATGATGAATCCTATCGCATTTATGTCGGATTTTTGCATTTGCCTGCGTATTGCAGAAATTTGCAAAAACCTCTTGACATTTCCTGCCTTTTGCCGTATAGTTATTATGGGCACCTCTAAAAACCTCCCTCACGGCAGAATTTCTACTCGCAGCAACATCTGCTGTGTCAGAAAACCTTGCAATACATCAAGTATTCCTGCGGTTTTCTTCCTTGCAGCTGTTACTGCTCGTGTACGAAATTCTGCTCGTGTTCCGGTTTTTAGAG
>SVNO01000069.1 GCA_015066845.1 Ruminococcus sp.
TGTAACTGCCCCCACCCCAACCCCTCCCCCAACGGGGGAGGGGCTATATTTCGGGGACTTCGTCCCCGAACCCCTTGTGCGGAGCTATCGCTCCGCGTTTATTTTTAGGTTTTTTGACAGACTGAGGCACTCCCGATGATTTCGGGAGTGCCTTATATTATGTGTTCAGTTTATTACAGCTGATCCGCAATCTGATAAATCAGCTTTTCGGTCTTTTCCCAGCCCAGACACGGGTCTGTGATGGACTTGCCGTAGATGCCCTCCTCGACCTTCTGTGCGCCATCCTCCAGATAGCTCTCGATCATGAAGCCCTTGACCATGCTGTGAATCTCAGGGCTTGTGCGGCAGCTGTGCAGGATCTCGTTGACAATTCTCGGCTGCTCCAGACAGCACTTGTTGGAATTGGCGTGGTTCGTATCCACAATCACTGCCATGTTCTGCAAGCCTTTCTCTGCATAGTGATGATATGTCAGCAGCAAATCTTCATAGTGATAGTTTGGCAGGGATTCGCCGTGCTTGTTCACATAACCGCGCAGAATCGCATGTGTCAGCGGATTGCCCGTGGTGTGGACTTCCCATCCTCTGTACAGGAACGTGTGGCTGCTCTCTGCGGCGAAAATCGAATTGAACATGACGGACAAATCACCGCTGGTCGGGTTCTTCATGCCCACCGGAATGTCCATGCCACTTGCCGTCAGGCGGTGCTGCTGGTTCTCCACACTTCTTGCGCCAATTGCTACATAGGACAAAAGGTCGGACAGATAGCGGTAATTCTCCGGATACAGCATCTCGTCCGCACAGGTGAAACCCGTTTCCTCAATCACTCTTGTGTGCAGCTTGCGGATGGAAATCAGACCCTCCAGCATATCCTCTGCTTTGGTCGGGTCGGGCTGGTGCACCATGCCCTTGTAACCTGTGCCGTTGGTGCGGGGCTTGTTGGTGTAAATTCTCGGAATAATGAGAATCTTGTGCTTGACCTGCTCGTTGATCTTTGCCAGACGATGCATATATTCCATGACGGAATCCTCACGGTCGGCAGAACATGGCCCGATAATGAGAATCAGACGGTCGGACTGTCCTGTGAATACTCTGCGGATCTCTGCGTCACGGTGCTCCTTGATTGCCATGCAGTTCTCGGACAGCGGAAACTGCTCGCGGATCTCCTCCGGCAACGGCATTTTTCTGATGAATTCCATTGACATGTTATCTTCCTCCTGTTATTCTGAACACATTCTTGCTTTACCATTATACTATAAATGGCTGCAAATGTCAAGGTTTCCAAAATTCCCTCTATTTGCCGTTATTTTCCATCTCGCATTCCTCCTCCCCTACATGTAATTCTCCACAAGCCCCGATTTCCTTTTTTCCACAGCCGAAATGCGGATATTCTGCGGTTATACCGGATTTCAACAGTTCCTAACCATTCTCAACACACTATATATTGTGTTTCGGAACATTCGTTCTAAAAACTGTTGAATTTGGTCAAAATGAACAAACTTTTACGAAAAACAAATTTTTTCGTGCAGTTCTGCCAAGTTTCAACACAATAAATTGTATGATATAGCACGAAAAAGCACTTGACAGAAAGCGGAATTTACGGTATACTAATATATAGCCGATTCTCTAAAATACAATATATAGTGGAGGTAAACAATCATGCCGACATATATCAGAAAACGTGATAACAGAGTGGTTCCGTTTGACGCAGAGAAGATTGCAGAGGCAATTTTCAAGGCTGCTAAGGCAGTTGGCGGTACGGATTACGAAGAAGCACGTTCTGTTGCGCAGGAAGTCTGTGCATTGTTTGACAGTAAAAGCAGTGAGATTCCGACCGTAGAACAGATTCAGGACCTTGTAGAAAAGGTGCTGATCGAACGCGGACATGCACAGACAGCCAAGGCGTACATTCTGTACCGCTACGAGCGTACACGCGCGCGTGAGATGAAAACCAACCTCATGGGCGTACTCAATGAGCTGACATTCCATTCTGCAAAGGACAGCGATATCAAGCGTGAGAATGCCAATATTGACGGTGACACGGCAATGGGCACCATGCTCAAATACGGCAGCGTATCCGCTAAGGAGTTCTATGAAATGTACGTCCTCAAGCCCGAACATGCCAAGGCTCATGCAAACGGCGACATTCACATTCACGACCTGGACTTCCTGACGCTGACAACCACCTGCTGTCAGATCGACCTGATCAAGCTTTTTGCAGGAGGTTTTTCCACAGGACACGGCTTCCTGCGTGAACCGAATGATATTTCCAGCTATTCCGCACTTGCCTGCATCGCGATCCAGTCGAACCAGAACGACCAGCACGGCGGTCAGAGCGTCCCGAATTTTGACTATGCAATGGCGGATGGTGTGCGCAAGACCTATGCATCCCGTTACAAGCAGAATGTAGCCCGTGCGCTGGAGCTTCTTGCAGACTGTGAGAATGCCGCAGAGCTGACCGATACAGTGATGCAGACATTGCAGCAGCAGGGACTTTGTCCGGAGCTTGCGGATAACAACGGATTTAGTGCACAGGCAGCGCAAGCCCTGACAGCAGCCGGCATTCCGGCGGATGTTGTGGAAACGGTGCTCACATTTGCAGCAAAACACGCATACAAGGAAACCAACCGTGCGACCTATCAGGCAATGGAAGCTCTGGTGCACAATCTGAACACCATGAACAGCCGTGCAGGCGCACAGACACCGTTCTCCTCCATCAACTACGGCACGGACACTTCTCCCGAAGGCAGAATGGTCATTGAAAACATCCTGCTGGCGAATGAAGCAGGTCTGGGCAATGGCGAAACGCCGATTTTCCCGATTCACATTTTCAAAATCAAGGAAGGCATCAACTACAATCCGGAAGATCCCAACTACGATTTGTTCAAGCTGGCTTGCAGAGTTTCTGCAAAGCGGCTGTTCCCGAATTTCTCCTTTATTGACGCGCCCTACAACCTCAAGTACTACAAGGAGGGCGACCACCGCACAGAGATTGCCTACATGGGCTGCCGCACGAGAGTAATCGGCAACGTGTATGACCCAAGCCGTGAAATTGTCACAGGCAGAGGCAATCTGAGCTTCACGTCCATCAATCTCCCCCGTCTTGCCATCAAGGCAAAGGGCGATTTGACAGCATTCTATGAAAGTCTGGACAAGATGCTCAATCTTGCGATCGACCAGCTCATGGACCGTTTCCGCATCCAGTGCAGCAAGAAAGTACGCAACTATCCGTTCCTGATGGGACAGGGTATCTGGATGGATTCCGAGGGGCTGAGTGCTGACGAGGACCTGAGCGAGGTGCTCAAGCATGGTACATTGTCCGTGGGCTTTATCGGACTTGCAGAAACGCTCAAATCCCTGATTGGCGCACATCATGGCGAAAGCGAGGAAGCGCGCGTACTCGGTCAGGAAATTATTTCCAGAATGCGCAAGCGTCTGGACGATGAGGCGCAGGCAACGGGGCTGAATTTCTCCCTGCTGGCAACACCGGCAGAGGGCTTGTCCGGACGTTTTGTGGGCATGGACAAGAAGAAATACGGCGAAATTGCGGGTGTCACTGACCGTGCATACTACACCAATTCGTTCCATGTACCGGTTTACTTCCCCATCAGCGCGTTTGAGAAGATCAGAATTGAAGCTCCCTATCATGAGCTGACGAATGCCGGACATATCAGCTATGTCGAGCTTGACGGCGACCCGCTGCAGAACCTCTCGGCATTTGAGAAGGTGATTCGCTGCATGAAGGAGTCGGGCATTGGCTATGGTTCTATCAACCATCCGGTTGACCGCGACCCTGTATGCGGTTATACGGGCATCATCGGCGACAAGTGCCCGAAGTGCGGCAGACCTGAGTCGGAGCACGGCACTGTTGGCTTTGAGCGTATCCGCAGAATCACGGGCTACCTCGTGGGCACTCTCGACCGCTTCAATAATGCGAAGCGCAGTGAGGTGGGGGATAGAGTGAAGCATGGGGTATGAGTTTGTTAATTTTTTATTAAAGTGAAGGGAGATTCATTTATGAACAGAGAAAACGATAATAACGTACTTTCTAATCTTGAATATGCCATGGAGTCTGCGAAAACAGATTACAATGTTAATATGGATGCTATTTTAAATGGTCTTTCTAATCCAATGGCGTCCACTGGAACACCAATTAATGACTTATGTGGAGCCCCACGAATAACAGCAATCCTCTCCAATATCGGAGGCGGTTCAAAAGCCACTGGTGGCGGTGGTATGGAAGAGGGCTTTAGAAGGCTGGCTGCGGTTCTTAGTCCTTTTTCCAATTTGACAACCACGCTCAACAATAACGAGTCCAATGAAAATAATGATGATGAGACAGAAGAGTCGATTGTAAGCATTACCCTCAAAAACTAATCAAAACTTACTTGAAAGGGGCATCCGCCCCTTTCTTGCACATCCGAAAGGAGGAATCCCATGCTCTTACAGCTTTCCGGCACAGCCAACGACTCCATCGTGGACGGTCCGGGCATCCGCTTCACCATCTTTGTACAGGGCTGCCCCCATCACTGTGAGGGCTGCCACAATCCGCAGACGCATTCCTTTGAGGGCGGCACACCTGCGGACACGGACGAGCTGCTCGGACGCATCAAGGGCAATCCCTTGCTCGATGGCGTGACCTTTTCCGGCGGTGAGCCGTTCTGTCAGGCGCAGACTCTTGCCGCGCTCGGTACACAAATCCGTGCACTTGGGCTGAACATCATCACCTACACAGGCTACACCTTCGAGGAATTATATGCAAAACGCGAGGAAAACGGCATCGGCGCATTGCTTGCCGTGACGGATTACCTCGTGGACGGACGGTATGTGGAGGCATTGAAAAGCTATGAGCTGGCATTCCGCGGCAGCAGCAACCAGAGAATCCTCGACTGTCAGGCAAGCCTTGCACAGGGCTGTGCAGTTGTCACGGAATTTCCATGAAGCAGTGCTGCATCTATATCGTACAGTGCGCGGACGGAACGCTGTACACGGGCTGGACGAATGACCTGCAAGGGCGCATTGCAGCGCACAATGCCGGAAAAGGCGCAAAATACACACGCACACGGCTGCCGGTAGTACTGGTCTACACGGAAGTGCACCCTGACAAACAGGCAGCAATGCGCAGAGAAGCGGAAATCAAGCGGATGCCGAGAAAGGAAAAACTACTTCTCATCAAGGGATCCGCGGTATCATCGGTATAAAAAAATCCCCCGATATTTCGGGGGGGTTCAGTCTGTCAAAAAACCTAAAATCAAACGCGGAGCGACAGCTCCGCAAAAGGGGTTCGGGGACGAAGTCCCCGAAATATAGCCCCTCCCCCGTTGGGGGAGGGGTTGGGGTGGGGGCAGTTACAGAGGTGCTAACCCCAGAAAAAAGACTTTTTTGACAAGCTGAATCCCCCGATATTTCGGGGGATTTTCTCATATTCACTTACTTCAGCGCAGCCATCTGCTCCTCCAGCTTCTGAATCAGTGCCTTTGCCTTCGCTTCGCTCTCACGAACGCCGGCAACCACCTTTTCAGGGGCTTTCGCCATGAACTTTTCATTGTTCAGCTTGTTGTTGACAAATTCCAGCTCCTTGTATGCCTTGTCCAGTTCCTTCTGGATTCTTGCGCGCTCGTCATCGAGATTGACAAGCTCTGCAAGCGGCAGGAACATCTTAGCATCGGCTGTGACAACGCTTACCATGCCGGCAAGTGCCTCGGTTTCCTCTGCAAGTACCGTCACCTCGGACGCGCTTGCCAGACGGATCAGGAAGCTCTTGGCAGTTTTGTAAATGTCTGTATTTGTGCTGACGATTGTTACATGCGCTTTCTTGGAGTTGGGGACTTTCAGCTCAGCGCGGCATTCACGGACAGCACGGATGGCTTCCATGATTTTCTCCATGGTTGCTTCGTCCGCTGCAAAATTCAGTGCCTCGTCATATACCGGATACTGCTGCATCATCAGGAAGTCACCGTCATGCGGCAATGCCTGATAGATTTCCTCTGTGATGAACGGCATGAACGGATGCAGGAGCTTGAGAATATTGGTCAGTACATAGCAGAGAACCTGCTGTACATTGGTCTTTCTCACTTCATCCTCACCGTTCAGGCGGATTTTTGCCAGTTCAATGAACCAGTCGCAGAAGCTGTTCCATGTGAAGTCATAGAGCTTCTGTGCTGCAATGCCCATTTCATAGCTCTCCAGATTGTCAGTTACTTCCTTAACGAGTGTGTTGAGCTTGGAGAGAATCCACTTGTCCTCCAGCTCCAGTGTTTCGGGGAGCTTGCACTCATCAATGGTCAGATTCATGAGCAGGAAACGGGACGCATTCCAGATTTTATTTGCAAAATTACGCATTGCCGTGATTTTCTCACTGCTGTAGCGCATATCATTGCCGGGGGTGCTGCCCTGTACGAGCATAAAGCGCAGTGCGTCTGCACCAAATTCCTCGATTTCTACCAGCGGGTCAATACCGTTGCCGAGGGATTTGGACATCTTTCTGCCCTGATTGTCGCGGACAATACCGTGGATGACAACCGTGTCAAACGGCAGCTTGCCGGTATAGGCAAGACCGGAGAAAATCATACGGCTTACCCAGAAACCAATGATGTCATAGCCCGTTACCAGCGTGTTGGTCGGATAGAAATACTTGTAGTCCTCAGCTTCTTCATTGGGCCAGCCCAGAATGGAGAACGGCCAGAGTGCGGAGGAGAACCATGTATCGAGTGTGTCAGGGTCCTGCTCCAGATTTGCGCTGCCGCATTTCGGGCAGGTGCAGGGTGCTGTCTTTGCGACGATGGTTTCACCGCAGTCAGCGCAGTACCATGCCGGAATTCTGTGTCCCCACCAGAGCTGACGGGAAATGCACCAGTCACGGGTATTGCGCATCCAGTTGAGATAAATCTTTGTGAATCGCTCCGGAACAAAGCGCAGCTCACCATCCTCAACCGCCTTGATTGCCGGTTCTGCAAGGGACTGCATCCGTACGAACCACTGCTTGGAAACCATCGGTTCAATGGTATTATGGCATCTGTAGCAAGTGCCGACATCATGCTTAAGCGGCTCGATTTCCTTGAGAAGTCCCAGTGCCTCCAAATCGGCAACGATTGCCTTACGGGCATCGGCAGTGTTCATACCTGCATATTTGCCGCAGTCGAGTACTTCCGGCTCATCTTCCGTCATGTGACCGCTTGCTGCAAGCTCCTGATATGCCTGCAGATCCGCTGCGCCAGTCATAAAGCCGTCATAGGTAAAGCAGCGAACCATGGGCAGATTGTGACGCTGACCAACTTCAAAGTCGTTCGGGTCGTGGGCAGGCGTAATCTTTACAACGCCCGTACCCTTTTCCATATCCGCGTGTTCATCGCAGACGATCGGGATCTCCTTGTTCAGCAGGGGCAGGATGACATGGCAGCCGTGCAGGTGCTTGTAACGCGGGTCCTCTGCATTGATGGCTACGGCCGTATCGCCGAGCATGGTTTCCGGACGGGTGGTGGCAATTTCCAGATACTCGCCGGTTTCCTTAACGGGATAGAGCAGATGCCAGAAATTGCCGTTCTGCTCCTCATATTCTACTTCTGCGTCAGAAATGGAGGTCACGCATTTCGGGCACCAGTTTACCATGCGGTTGCCGCGGTAGATTTTGCCCTCGTTGTAGAGCTTGACAAATACCTCCAGAACAGCGTCAGAACAGCCCTCATCCATGGTGAAACGCTCGCGTTCCCAATCACAGGATGAACCGAGGGTGCGCAGCTGCTGAACGATTCTGCCGCCGTAGGTTTCCTTCCATTCCCACGCGCGCTCCATGAATTTCTCTCTGCCGAGGTCCTGCTTGGTCAGTCCCTCCTCGCGCATGGCTTCTACAATTTTCGCTTCTGTTGCAATGGCTGCATGGTCCGTGCCCGGTACCCAGAGTGCAGCATAGCCCTGCATTCTCTTGAAACGAGTGAGGATGTCCTGCATGGTATTGTCCATGGCATGTCCCATATGCAGCTGACCAGTTACATTTGGAGGGGGCATGGCAATGGTATAGGGCTTCTTCTTCGGATCGCGGATACCGCGGAAGCAGCCGGCAGCCTCCCACTGCGCATAAATCCGCTTTTCCACATCCTGCGGATTATAAACTTTCGGTAAATCGTTTCTCATAATTCCAGTTCCTTTCCGGATGATAGGATACATCCCGTCATAAGACGGGATGTCACATGCTGCACTGCACAATGCAGTACGGCTTTATTTCTTCACCTTTACTGTAACGGCTCTGTCATCATCGCCTGCAATTTCCAGTGTAACATCTGCCTGTGCAACCTCTGCGCATTCTGCAAGGGTTTCACCACAGATATATTCCATCCAGTTCTGCGGTACTGTGCCGACGAATTCCACTGTAATGGTATCCGTAATTGCACAATCCATCTGACGGCGGGCATCCTGTACTGCACGAACGATGTCACGGGCAAAGCCCTCATCCTTCAGCTCCTCTGTCAGTGTCAGGTCAAGAGAAACGACAACGCCCTTTTCACTTGCCACATGCTGACCAGCCTTTGCCTGATAGGTTACAAGGATGATTTCTGCATCAAAGCTCTCCTGTGTACCGTTGATGTCCAGAAGCGCGTCATCTGCGCGCAGCTCGAACTTGCCGGACTTGACAGCCTTGATGATTTCCGGAATTCTGTCCGGATAACGGTTTCTGATTTCATTGAAATTCGGCGCGTACTTCACTTCTGCCACGCTGCCGACGCTTTCGAGAATCTCCACATTCTTCACATTCAGCTCTTCTGCGATGATGTCACGGAAGCTTTCCACGACTGCATTGCCTGCGGATTCAGAGAGAACCACACGCAGAGTGCTCAGCGGCTGACGGTTCTTCACCTTGTTCTTGTTGCGGATGGAGTGTGCAAGATAAATGACATTGCGCACGAGCTTGACCTGTGCAAGCAGCTGCTCATCCTTGAATTCCTCCGGAATCACGGGGAAATCTTCCAGATGCACAGAGAAGCCATCCGTCAGCGTCTGGTAAATCTTTTCAGAGATAATGGGTGCAACCGGTGCAAAGAGCTTTGTGGTGTTCACCAGTACATAGTACAGTGTTTCCAATGCCTGCTTCTTGTCGGCGGTCATTTCCTTATCCCAGAATCTTCTTCTGGAACGTCTGATATACCAGTTGGTGATGCCGTCAATGAGAGAAATGAGATTTTCTACATACTTGTTAACAAGATATGCATCCATATTTTCCTGAATTGCCGTGGTTGCCTCGTGGAGCTTTGCAAGGATCCACTTGTCGAGCTGGTTGTCCGTATTCGGAGCTTCCAGTGTTTCGGGCTTGAAGCCTGCAACGTTAGCATAGGAAATGTAGAAGTTACATGCATTCCAGTACGGCAGAATGATCTGCTGGTATGCGTCCTGAATGCCGTTGTCGTCAAAGAGCAGGTCGCCCACGAGCATGGCATTTGTCTGGTAGAGGTACAGGCGGAATGCATCCGTGCCGTACTGCTTCATCAGGAGCATGGGGTCGGTGTAATTCTTCGAGGATTTGGACAGTTTCTTGCCATCCTTTGCCAGAATCGTACCATGTACCACGCAGTTGGAGAAGCAGGGCTTGTCAAAGAGTGCCACGGACAGGACATGCAGGTAATAGAACCAGCAGCGAATCTGACCGGTGTACTCAACAATGAAGTCGGACGGGAAATGGGAATCGAACCATTCCTTATTCTCAAAGGGATAGTGCTTCTGTGCAAACGGTACAGAACCACTCTCGAACCAGCAGTCAAGTACTTCCGGCACTCTTACCTTTGTACCGGTGCAGTTTTCGCAGGTACACTTGAATGTCACCTTGTCCATGAACTGGCGGTGCAGGTTATCCAGACGGATGCCGCTTGCCTGTTCAATTTCGTCCACGCTGCCCAGAACAGTTCTGTCGCCGCAGGTGTCGCATTCCCAAATCGGGATGGGGGTGCTCCAATATCTGTTTCTGGAGATATTCCAGTCACGGGCATTCTCCAGCCACTTGCCGAATCTGCCGTGCTTGATGGTATCCGGTACCCAGTTGATGTCCTCATTGAGCTCAATCAGACGGGACTTGATTTTGGTGACATCGAAGTACCATGCGTCCATTGCTCTGTAAATCAGCGGATTCTTACATCTCCAGCAGTGCGGATAGTTATGCTCAATTGTACCGTCTGCCACTGCCTTGCCGTTATCGTAGAGGAAACGAATCACAACAGGGTTCATCTCGATAACGTTCTTATCATTGTCCTCGCTGTAGAAATCCGTCACTTCTTCTGTGAAGCGGCCCTTTGCGTCTACAGGGTTGATCAGCGGAATATTGTTGTTCTTGCATGTCCAGTAGTCGTCCTCACCGAATGCCGGAGCAGTATGTACGATACCAACACCCTCGTCAGAGCCGACATAATCCGCAGTTACCACGCGGAACGCGCCCTTTTCTGCAAGGTCTGCAAAGTACGGGAACAGCGGCTCATAAGTCATGCCCACAAGGTCGGAGCCTGCGCATTCCTTGACGATTACCGGCTCTGCGCCGAAAATCTTCTCATACTTGGGCAGTACGTTGGTACATGCAATGAAAATTTCCTCGCCCACATCCACAAAGGAGTAGTTGAGTGCCTCGCCGACTGCCAGACACAGGTTGGACGGCAGTGTCCAGGGTGTGGTTGTCCATGCAAGGAAGTAAACGGGCTTGCCGCTGATGACTTCTTCGGTCTTGAATTTCGCGATAATCCATCTGTCCTGACGCGGACGTGTGGAGTCGGATTCACGGGTATCGGAAATGGACAGGGAGGTTTCGCAGTGTGTGCAGTAGGGTGTTACGCGGTAATCCTTGTAAATGAGTCCCTTGTCATAGCACTGCTTGAACGCCCACATTACGCTTTCCATAAAGGAGGGGTTCATGGTCTTGTATGCACCATCATAGTCAACCCAACGTGCCATCTGCTCAACGTATTCTTTCCATGCTTCATTGTTGCCGGAAACGATTTCATAGCACTTGTCATTGAACTTGTCAATGCCGAGGGTATTTTCGATATAGTTCTTATCATCAATGCCGAGGTCCTTTTCAGCCTGATTCTCAATCGGCAGACCATGGCAGTCCCAACCCCATACTCTGGGTACTTTGTAACCGCGCATTGTCCAGTATCTTGCGATCATATCCTTGATGAACGATACCAGAATCGTGCCGTGGTGGGGCTTGCCTGTCGGGAAAGGAGGTCCATCATAGAACACGATTTCTCTATCAGTTTCCTTGTTGACGGATTTCTCAAAAACGGATTTGTCCTTCCAGAATTTCAGCATGTCGTTCTGAATTTCAGGCACATTGGGTTTGCCTGCGAGTTCTGCATACTTCATTCTATTATCACCTCATGTAATTAGTAGTTTGTAAAAGCTAAAACTTGATGATGCTTCTTAACTTGAACAGATAGCAAGAGCTGCCCCCTCCGCCGCCGTTCGGCGGCACCTCCCCC
>SVNO01000070.1 GCA_015066845.1 Ruminococcus sp.
TAATAGACATTCCGCTTCATGGGTCTGCCGCATACGGCACACTTCACTTTTCCGGAAAGAGGTGACAGCTCCTGTGATCGCTTTCCGACTCTGGTATTGCTGCGTAAACGCTCCTGCGTTCTGTCCCATGTTTCCCTGTCTATGATTGCTTCATGCGTATCCGGAATGCGAATCCAATCCTCCTGCGCAACCTTCTTGCGCTTTTTGTTTTTGTAGCTGATGTGATGTGACTTTCCCTGCACGAGTGTACCGGTGTACATTTCATTCGAAAGAATCCTTGCGACCGTTGACTGTGTCCAGAGTCCTTTCGCATTGCTGGCATCCGCATTGCCATTGACATAATTCGACCCCTTCTGCCGTTTGTACTCGGTAGGACTGACCACGCCCTGTGCATTCAGCGTCTGTACGATTCTGCGGTAGCCGTTCCCCTCGGTATACATCGCAAAAATCTGCTGTACGATCGGAGCTGTTTCCGGATCAATCACAAGATGATGCTTGTCCTGCGGATCAATGCAGTATCCATATGGTGCAAACGAACCGATGAACTGCCCGTTCTCCCGTTTATAGGCAAGCGTGCGGCGGATCTTGGAGGAGATATCCTTGACATACATTTCATTGTAGGCACTTGTGAAAAGCCGCATTGTACTGTAGCTTTCGCTGTCCGTGTCCGCATTGTCAGCAACACCGATGAAACGGATGCCCCATTCGAGGAATTTGTCGTTAATGAACTGCTCGATGACAACAATATCTCTGGAAAAACGTGACTGGTCCTTGCAGAGAACGATGTCGATGTTCCCTGCCTCGCAGTCGTGCAGCAGTCTGTGAAATTCAGGACGGCTGCGGTCAATGCCGCTGTAGCCGTCATCGCAGTAGATGTCATAGATCTCCCAGTTTCGTTCATGGCAGTACTCCCGGAGCATGGCTTTCTGATTCTGAATACTCTGGCTGTCATCATATTTCGTTTTCCCCTTGTCCTCAATGGACAAACGACAGTAGATGCCCACCTTCGGCATTGACCTCACCTCCTTGTCATTTTATGATACGTTTACATATTGCACGCAGTCTGTTTTTTCATCTGGATGTTCACAAGCTTCTCCACTTTTGCGGTGACCGCCTTTTTGAGCTGCTTCGGATCCGTTGTTCGGAATGTACTTTTGGTATGGATCTTCTCTTTCATTTTGATTCCCCCTTTCTTTGCATCCTATGCCGGACTTCAGGATTGTATGACCACGAATCGGCACAAAACCGTCCGGGGCGGAAATTGCGGCAAGGCTCACACATTTTACGGGGTGTGAGTTTTACAAGGCGTATTTTTGGTTTGAAAATACGAAGGAGATTCTGGGGAGGATGGGGGCAGAAGTGGACTGACCGGATCCGGTTGCAAATGCCCTGTAAATATGCTATAATATATAATATAAATAATGTGACAGAAAGGATGATATCATGAACAAATATCTCAAGAACACCATCACTTCCATGACCGCCGGACTGCTTGCTTTGACGGCAATGCCCCTGTCGGCATCTGCTGTGAACGTCCCCAAAAAGGCGGACAGCTGGGACGGTACTGCCGACACGAGCTGGTATGACAGTGAGGCAGACAGTTTTTCTATTGACACCGCCGAGGCATTTGCTGGACTTGCGGAGCTTGTCAATGCCGGTGATCCGATGACGGGGAAAAGCTTTTATCTGGAGCGTGATCTGCTCCTCAATGCCATCGGAAACTACGAAAACTGGGACACAGAGCCGCCTGCAAACAACTGGAAATCCATTGGAACGGACAAAAATGCTCCATTTGACGGTGTTTTCTACGGACAAGGTAATACCATCTGCGGAATGTATCAGAAAACCACACAGATGAATGACCACAATTTCCGCATTTTCTGCGGCGGCGTATTTGGAACGATCTCTGAAAATGCTGAAATTTCAGGAATTGACTGCCGGTATGCCTATGTGCATCTTGAAAACGAACAGATCGTACCGGAAAATACCATGTATTTTGAAATTTCCATTCCCTATGCTGGCGGCATCTGCGGCATGAGCCAGGGTGGTTCGATTACAGATTGTCATTTTGATGGTACAGTTATTTCTCTTGCGGCAAGCGGCGGAGGCATGAGCAATTCTGCATATGCCGGCGGTATCTGCGGAAGAAACAATGCGGATTCCAGCATCAGCAACTGTTCCAATCGAGGGACTATTTTCGCCTCCTATGTGGCGGAAGAATATGACTTCGTTCGGGTATTCTGCTATGCAGGCGGTATCTGCGGCTATGCGGAGGATGCCTCCGTGAACGGCTGCTGCAATTCCGGAGAAGTGTCTGCTAAGGCGTTCTACAATGGATATGCAGGCGGTATCAGCGGTGGAATGTGGCACTGTGTCAATATTGAAAACTCGTATAATACAGGCAACATTTATGCTTCTACATTGTTTGATGACACATCATCCGATCTTTTTGACTTCGATGCCTACAGCGGCGGCATTTCCGGTGATTGTCTTGCAAAGGATGAAGAACAGCAAGGCAGCATCCGCAACTGCTACAACTCGGGCAGTCTGTACAGCAACGGACCGATTGAAAATTTCAGCTCCGGCGGTATTCTGGGCGGTACGGATGTGCAATACATGGACTATACTGCCAAGATCGTCAACTGTTATTATCTTGACACGACCTCCGACCGCTGCTTTGGCATGGGAGAAGCGGACGATTTTGCACAGACTGATGCAGAAATGAGGGAGGAGCTTTTCGCCGGAATACTCTGGGAAGCGTTCTATTATCAGCCAAACCACTATCCGATCCTGACATGGGAGGCGGACAAATCTCCCGATACGGGTGATGTGAATGGGGACGGGCTGTTCTCTCTGTCGGATGTGGTAATGATGCAGAAATTCATCCTCGGCAGTGAATACCTGACCGTTCCGCAGGCTGGTGATGCCTATCTGGATCTCAAACTGGACGGGTTTGATCTTTCAGTGATGAAGCGGTTGCTGATACTTGCGGAGTAAAAATTAAGGCTGTGCGACGGCACAGCCTTGTTTTGTATTTTTTCAAAGACCTTCAGAGGATAGGCAACACCATCCTATGTACATCAGTCCTCCACTCGAATGGAATAATGTCCTTCAGTTTCACCGCCCACGACCTCACAATCTGTTGCTGGAAGGATGACATAATAGGGGTGCTGGAGGCTGATTGATCTCGGGTTCTCATATGATGAGATTGAGATGATGTTGTGGGAGCCGGAGGGGGTGGAGGAGGAGTTGACAACAGCATGAAGACAAAATCAAGGGGCACCACGCCCCTTGATTTTTTGCCCGAAGTATGCTATACTATTAACAAGATACAACATCGAGATTGTGAGGTGAAACGCATGAAACAAAAGAGCATCCCAATCGGCATTGAGGATTTTAAGGACATCATTGACAGAAACTGCTATTTCGTAGATAAGTCGCTGCTCATCTGTGATCTGCTGGACTGCGGCAGCAAGGTGAATCTTTTCACACGCCCCCGCAGATTCGGCAAAACGCTGAACATGAGCATGATCCAGCGTTTTTTTGAAAAGACGGATGAGGATCACGCCTGCTTATTCGAGGGGCTGAACATCAGAAAAGCAGGGGAAGATTATCTTGCCCATCAGGGGAAATATCCTGTTGTGACGCTCTCACTCAAAGGTATGAAAATGGATACTTTTGAGGCGGCGATCAAGCAGTTCGGGTGGATGCTGTCCCTGGAGTTTCAGCGTCATCCTGAGATTCTGCAATCGGATCTGGTGAGTCCTGAGGAAAAATCACTCTATCAGAGAATCGCCGGCTGGAATGCAGGCATGGAGGATTATTGTGCATCCGTGCAGTTTCTGACCAAGAACCTCACAAAAATCCATGGCAGAAGAACCATCGTGCTGATTGACGAATATGATGTTCCTCTTGAAAATGCACATTTCTGCGGTTTCTATGAGGAGATGGTCGGTTTTATCCGCAGTCTGTTCAACAATGCCCTGAAAACCAACAGCTCACTCGAAATGGCAGTGCTCACGGGATGCCTGCGTATTTCCAAAGAAAGCTTGTTTACAGGTCTGAACAATTTGCAGATTCACAGCATCCAGACAGAAAGCTACAGCGAATACTTCGGCTTCACGGAAACAGAAGTGTGGGAAATGGCGGAATACTACGGACTTTCGGCATATTTCCCAACCATCAAGGCGTGGTATGATGGCTACCGCTTTGGTGAAACGGAGATCTACAATCCGTGGAGTGTACTGAATTTCCTGCAGGCACTCTGTTCATCGGCAAAGGCTCTGCCCGTGCCATATTGGAGCAATACAAGCTCCAATGAAATCATCCGGCAGCTCATCAGTGAAGCGTCTGCGGATACCCGTGATAAAATCGAAAGCCTCATCAATGGACAGAGTGTAAAAGCCCCGATCCATGAGGATATTGTCTATGCGGATATTGATGTAAACGAAGAAAGCATCTGGAGTTTTCTGCTGTTCACGGGGTATCTCAAGCAAATTGATTCCAGAATCGAGGATGATGAGATCTGGCTGGAACTGGTCATTCCGAATAAGGAGATCCGTTCCATTTACAGGCGGAGCATCCGCCAATGGTTTCAGGACAAAACCCGTGCGGTTTCGAGGGAGCATCTGATCGACGCACTCGTGCATGAGGACGTGGACACAGCCAATCGCATTATCGGGACATGGCTGAATGAAACGATCAGCTTCTTTGACGAGAAGGAGCAGTATTATCACGGATTCTTGGCAGGACTGCTGTCCGGTTATGATGCCTATAAGCTGAAATCCAACCGTGAAACAGGTGACGGCAGAACCGATCTTCTGCTGATGGAACGTTTCGACAGAAATATTGCTGTCGTCATCGAGGTCAAGGATGTGGATGCCCAGAAGGGCGAAACACTAGAAATGATGGCAGAAAATGCACTGCGGCAGATCGAAGAAAAACATTATACCGAAGAACCTGTCAACGAGGGGTATCAGAAAATTCTCAGATACGGCATTGCCTTCATGGGCAAGCGTTGTCTGATCAAAAAAGGATAACTGTGTTTATGTTGATGCACCACATGGCGGCATGGACGGCGGTTGTTCATCTGCGCAGGGGGATGTGGAAAAGCACATCAACCTTGCCATTCTCCTACAGCTGCGCGAGCTGCTGGAAATGTCCGGCTGTGAAGTCCTCGTCACGCGTGATACGGATACTTCCATCCACAACAGCGGCATTGAGGGAATTGCCAACCAGAAACGCTCGGACATGGACAACAGACTGGCATTGTTCAACAGCTGTGACGACGCTATCTGCATTTCCATCCACCAGAATCAGTTCACAGACCCGAAATACAGCGGCGCGCAGATGTTTTATGCCGACTCCCACCCCGAAAGCGCAAAGCTTGCACAATGCATCCAGAACCAGTTTGTGCAGTTTCTCCAGCCGGACAATACGCGTGAAATCAAGCTTTGCGGCAAGGAGCTGTTTCTCTGCTATTTCAGCGAAAATCCCACGGTTATGGTGGAATGCGGCTTTCTCTCAAATCCCGAAGAAGCCGCGCGGCTTGTGACGGAGGACTACCAGAAACAAGTTGCCTTTACCATTTATGCGGCATTGATGCAATACTGCTCCGGCACGAAATAACGGCAGCAAGGACTGCCTATAACAAAAACCTCCCCATGATGGCTCATGGGGAGATTTTCATAGAAAGGAAAAAATGGTTATTTCATTGTAATGGAATTGATTACGCCACAAATGGTGTCCATGGAATCGCTGACAATTTCCACGGCATAGGGTGTATTGTGGTCGTCATTGGAATAGAACACGAAATTCGACATAAAGCCGTCTTTCTGGGCTTTTTTGAATTCCACATCCTTCACATACAGAATGCCGCTGATGTCGTTGTGTTCATAGACATACGCATCCACAACCCCCCAGCATTGCATCCCTCTGAGGGTGGCAAGCTGGCAGAATGCATAGGCTCTGTCATAATCCGTATAGTCAAACTTTGCCACATCAAGCAAAACTGCACATTTGTCCTGTTCGTAAGAAGATTCCGGATACATGCCGCATAATTCCATATAGCCGTACTCCAGATTTGCCGGCTGGGGCAGCGCGAATTCGTAGCATTGGTTCAGGTCAATCTGCTGGAGCGAAGGTGTTTTGGCAGGATTGCCGTTGGTGATGATAATGCCCGTGGAATCCTCCGTCTGCATCGCGTAGCTCTCCACGCCAGTATCCTCTGACTTCGGTGCAAATCCCTCCGGAAGCATCATTGAGAAATCATCATTCTCCACGGTCGTCCCCTGCGTCAGCTTGATGTCATACTCCGTGAACATGCTCCCCTTACCCATGATGTCATACGTCGGGCGCAGGTAATCCCTTTCTAATGCCTTAATGCGGTGGTTGGGATACCAGACTGCACAATATACTGCCGACGCAAATGCGGAAACAAGCGCGGCTGTCAGAACCAGTGCAGTATATTTCATGGGAATACCTCCTTTCAGACGGATGGATTTGAATAAAGTGTAAAATTTTATTCCTAAAGTTCATACTATGTTAATAGTATAGCATAGTTTTATTCAAATGTCAAGAGGGGGAGGGCAAATTTCTTGATTTTGGGGGAAATGCCCATCTAAGGCAATGCTGTATAAAGGACGGTGCATCCTATTTGCTGTAGATTTTTGTCAGCTGACTGTCGGGGGCGGTACAATTGCCCTGAAAAACTTGCAATTTTCCGGCATCTATGCTATAATGAAAGCATCACATGTGCGGTGCATCCGCACAGAAAGCAGGAAATTATGGCAAAAAAGGACAGACCTGTCTATATCTGCCGTGAATGCGGCTATGAAAGTACAAAATGGAACGGTCGCTGCAATGGCTGCGGCGAATGGAATACACTTGAGGAAGTGGAAACCATCCAGAGGAGCAGCAATCGCGCCATCACGAACCTTTCCGACCGCATACACAGAATCGACGATATTGACATGAACATGGAAGTGCGCTACTGCACAGGCTGCGGGGAGCTGGACAGAGTACTGGGCGGCGGTCTGGTCAAAGGCTCGATCGTGCTGCTCGGCGGTGAACCGGGCATCGGTAAAAGTACGCTGCTGCTGCAAATTTGCCAGCACCTCGGCGAGAGTCATACGGTGCTCTATATTTCCGGTGAGGAATCGGCAAGGCAGCTTGGACTTCGTGCGCAGAGGCTCAATGTCAATTCCGAAAAGCTCTATATTCTGACGGAAAATGATGCGCAGGCAATCTGCGACACCATCGCGGCATCCAAGCCCGACATTGTGATAATCGACTCGATCCAGACAATGCAGATACAGCAGCTTTCCTCCTCTCCGGGCAGTCTGACGCAGGTGCGCGAATGCACAAACCTGTTCATGCACACGGCAAAAACGCTCGAAATTCCGGTGTTTATTGTCGGGCATGTCAACAAGGACGGTGCAATTGCAGGGCCAAAGGTTATGGAGCATATTGTGGATACCGTGTTGTTTTTCGAGGGTGAACGGCATATGAGCTATCGCGTTCTCCGCGCGGTGAAGAATCGTTTCGGCTCAACGAATGAAATCGGCGTGTTTGATATGCAGGATAAGGGGCTGCGTGAGGTGGAAAACCCCTCGCAAATGCTGCTGTCCGGCAGACCGCTGGGCGTTTCGGGCACATGCATTGCCTGCGTGATGGAGGGCAGCCGTCCGATTCTTGCCGAAGTGCAGACGCTCGTTTCCAAGACTGCCTATGCATCGCCCAAACGCACGGCAACGGGCTTTGATTACAACCGCATGGCAATCCTGCTGGCGGTGCTGGAAAAGCGGTTCGGGCTTACCTATGGGGCATTGGATGTGTATCTGAATATTGTGGGCGGTTTCAAGCTCGATGAGCCTGCCGGTGATCTGCCGGTTGCACTGGCATTGTATTCGGGGCTGACGGACAGGGCATTGCCGGACAAGCTGATTGCAATTGGTGAAGTGGGACTGGGCGGAGAGATCCGCAACGTGTCGCATATCGTGCGCCGTGTGCAGGAGGCAAAGCGGATGGGATTTGAATACTGCATCGTCCCGAAGCAGGCATTGGCGGCACTGCCGAAAAGCTCCAAGACGCTGCGGATCTTCGGGGTGAGCAATCTGCGGCAGGCATTCTCGGCACTTGGGAAATTACAGGAAGAAGAAGCGGCGGCGAACGAAACATAAGGTTCTGAAAGGAGAAACTACAAATGCTCTATACAAATCTGACAAAAAAAGCGATGCAAATTTGCTTTGAAAAGCACAGAAATCAATTGGATAAATCCGGAATTCCCTATCCCTTTCATCCATTTCACGTTGCAGAGTCCATGACTGATGAAGAAACCACGATCACGGCTTTGCTGCACGATGTTGTTGAGGATACCGACACAACATTTGAGGAATTGGCAGAATATGGGTTTCCCAATGCAATTATTGAGGCACTGCGGCTGCTTACGCACGATGACAGCGTTCCTTATTCTGCATATATTCAGGAAATCAAGCAAAATCCAATTGCAAGGGCAGTTAAGATTGCCGATTTGCAGCACAACAGTGACCTGTCCAGATTGGATACCATCACGCAGAAGGATTTGGAGAGGTATGAAAAATACAAGGCTGCACTGGAATTGCTCAACAGCAAGTCCCCATAAATTCCACCCACTGTCCGAACAGCAAATGATGCACAAATTACAGGAGGAAAAACATGAAACCGGATGACTGGCGTTTACTGAATGACACAGAATTTCTGCGGAATCAGCCCCTTGCCCCAATGACAGCCAATGAAATGCTGGAACATTTCTCCCATCTGAAGCACTGCCATTTCTGCTGGGAGTCCCTGCCGGAGCAGAAGCTGCGTTACCATCCGATCTGGTTTGTGACGGCGGATGGGGAAACCTGCGTCTGTGATAAGTGTTTTGCAGATCTGAAAGAAACGCTGCATCTGACAGAGGATGGGGATTTGTTTGATTTTTAGGAGGATGATACTATGAAGCTGAGTCAATATGTCTGCGGTGCTGTAAGGCAATTTTCCATGTGGTTTGCAAAAGGTACTCTTGGTTATCCGCTATTGGAAGGAATTGATTATACAGGCGAAGTTTTAAAAGAAGAAAGCAGTTTCGCAGAACAAGCCTTTGCCATTTTTATGAATAACCTTGAAACGGATGCAGAGGGTAATGTTTTAAATTACAAATATTGCGAGAACAGAGCCGCACAATATATACGGGAGTATTTTGACAACAATTATAAAGCCGATCCCCCGTTTGCCGACTGGGAAGTTGAATTACATCCAGTCAGCAAGGAATCGTATAGTACTTGACTTTATCATATTGGAGACTCTTATGAAATTTATCTACCACCCGCACTGCGGCACAAAAACAACACTGCAATACAACGGCAAATTAGTAACCATCAACGGACATCACATGCATATCTATACACAGGGAAACAAAAATCACCCCAAACTCGTTCTGATGTCCGGTTCGGGCACGATCGCTCCTGTTTACGATTTTAAGGTGCTCTATGAGAAACTGGCGGCACATTTCAGAATCATTGTCATTGAGAAATTCGGCTACGGATATTCGGATATTTTTGAATCCTCCTGTGATATTGATTCCCTTGTTGGTATGCAAAGGCAGGCGTTGGCGGCTGTCGGTGAAACTTCGCCATACATTTTAGCACCGCATTCCATGTCGGGATTAGAAGCGATTCGTTGGAAGCAGACCTATCCGGAGGAGGTCGCTGCCATCGTCGGGCTGGATATGGCAATGCCCAGCACCTACCAGAGCTGGACGGAACAAGAGCTGGAACGGAGAATGCAAATCATAAAATGGGCAGGAAAATTCAGATTTGCAAGCATCCTTTCGCAATTGAACCACCGTTCCCTGACGAAAGAAGAAATCGCGCAGCACAAGCTTTTACGAAAACGAAACGCGTTTAACCGCTGCATCCTCAACGAGGGCTATGCCATTTTCAGCAACGTGGAAACCATCTGCAGGGATGGGAAAATCCAATGCCCGACCCTGTTGTTTTCCTCAAACGGCAAGCAGACTTCGATGGGCTGGCTGGAGCATCAGCAGGATTTTGCATCCGACATGAACGCGAAGCTCATTCGTTATGACTGCGGACATTATCTTCATCATTTTAAAAGCGAGGACATGAGCAGGGAAATCCTTGCGTTTGTAAATGGTATAGAACAATAGCATCCGGTCATGCTGTTTTTATTAGAATTTGCATCAACAGGAGGTTCACATGAAATTCACCTACTGCCCGCACTGCGGCTGATGGGGAAATTACATGAGGAAGAAACATAAACAAGAATTTTTAGAGGTACTTAAAATGAAACTTGACGGTTTTGGATTATTCGTGGACGATATGCCCACAATGATACGTTTTTATAGAGATGTACTCGGTTTTGAAATTACCGAAGATGAGAATGCAGTAAATGTATATTTAATTAAAGATGGAACGCTTTTTATGCTTTACGAACGAAAGAATTTTGAAAAAATGACGAGTAGAAAGTATGAATATCTCAAGGGTCTTAATGGGCATTTCGAAATTGCTCTTTATGTTGATACCTTTGATGAGGTTGATAAAGCTTATCATGACGCAATTTCAAAGGGTGCCAGTTCGGTATTGCCGCCCGAAAATGAGCCATGGGGACAGCGTACCTGCTACATAGCCGATCCAGAAGGAAATCTGATTGAGATTGGCTCTTTCAATCGCCCTTTTGAAAGCAAAACAAATTTTAATGGCGTGCAGTAACAAATTCCAATTTATCAGCATCAACAGGAGGTCACCATGAAATTCACCTACTGTCCGCACTGCGGCACAAAAACAACCCTGAAAGAAATCGGGGACGAGGGGATGATCCCCTACTGCGAAACCTGCGAAATTCCGCTGTTTGAGATGTTTTCGACCTGCGTACTGAGCATCGTTGTCAATGAACTGGGCGAGGTCGCACTCATTCAGCAGAGCTACGGGAATCCGCGTTTTGCAGGGGTTGCAGGCTATATGAAATGCGGAGAAACTGCCGAAGAATCGGCAAAACGTGAGGTGATTGAAGAAATCGGGCTTGTGCCGGAATCGGTCACATTTCTGGAAAGCCACTGGTTTGACATGAAATGCCAGCTGATGCTGGGTTTTCTGGTGCATGTGAAAAAGGCAGAATTCCGCCTGTCCGATGAGGTCGCACAGGCGCAGTGGTTCACATTTGCAGAGGCTGTGCAGACCGTGCGCGAGGGGAGTATCATTCAGAAATTGCTGCGAGCAGCTGAACTGCAATAAAAAACGGCACACGATGAAACGTGTGCCACAGCTTGTCAAAAAAGTCTTTTTCTGGGGTTGGCACCCCTGTAACTGCCCCCACCCCAACCCCTCCCCCAAAGGGGGAGGGGCTATTTTTCGGGGACTT
>SVNO01000004.1 GCA_015066845.1 Ruminococcus sp.
GGGCAGTTCTGTAGAATGGGGCACAGGCGATACCGATTCCCGTGCGTACATCAACAACCTCAACAAGGTTTTTGTTGACACCATTAGAAAGCAAGGCTCTGCTGCGAACAGCGAGCGTCTGCTGATGCTGCCGGGTTACTGCGCATCTTCCGATGCAAGTGCGATCCGTGCTATCGAAATTCCGGCAAACAGCGGTAATGTGGCACTGTCCGTACATGCATATTCTCCGTACTTCTTCACCATGGATACTTCCGAGTATGCAAACCATGAATTCCCCGGTAAGAGTGGCTGGGGTGAGGATTATGAGTATGCACTCAACTCCCTGTTCTCCACACTCACAAGCATTTCCAGCGAAAAGAATGCTCCGATCATCATCGGCGAATTCAGCGCGTCCGACTTCAATAACACAGACTCCCGTGTTGCATGGGCAAAGTGCTACCTTGGCAATGCGAAGAAGGCTGGCATCCCCTGCGTTCTGTGGGATAACAATGCTGCATACAATGGCACAGGCGAAGCACATGGTTATGTATATCGTCTGACAAACACATGGTACCCGAATTCTGCACCGGTTATCGAGGCAATGATGGGCGTTTACGGCATCAAGCCGACTCTGCCGGAATATCAGGAATATGTACCGCCCACGTTTGACTGGGCAAACATTCCGGTCGGCGAGGACTGGATTGAAGTTTACAAGCCGGAAAAGCCTGTTGTACTCGATGCATGGGACAATGTATGCGACAACAACATCGGCAAGTACCTCAATGAAAACTATGAGCTGGTTCTGGTATACCAGTCCGCAAATGACCCGTATCTGGTAATGCAGGACACAGACGATGAAAACGGCTGGCATCAGCTCTATTCCAGTGCAGTTGCAAAGGATTTCATGCTGAAGTTCACCTATGATGATGTTGCCGAAACGCTGAAGAATGCTGGCAAGGAATTCAAGGACATGGAGAATTTCTTCATCAGCGCAGCAAATGGCGAACTGACAGTTTATGGTCTGTATGCAATTCCGCTGAAGTCTGCTGAAACCACAACCAAGCCCGCTGAAACAACAACAAAGCCTGCTGAGACAACAACCAAGCCTGCTGAGACAACAACAAAGCCTGCTGAAACTACAACCAAGCCTGCTGAAACAACAACCAAGCCTGTTCAGACAACAACAAAGCCTGTTCAGACAACAACTAAGCCTGCTGAAACTACAACCAAGCCTGTTCAGACAACAACAAAGCCTGCTGAAACTACAACCAAGCCTGTTGAGACAACAACCAAGCCTGTTCAGACAACGACTAAGCCTGTTGAAACAACAACAAGTTCCACAGAAACCACCACAACACCTGCAAAGGTAACAAAGTACGGTGATGCTAACTGTGACGGTGCAGTCAGCATTCTTGACGTAATCGCACTCAACAGAAACCTGCTCATTGGTGAAAAGCTGAGCGATGCAGGCATTCTGAATGCAGATGTTAACAAGAACGGCAAGCCCGACACAGACGACTCTCTGATGATTCTCAAGTCCCTGATTGACTTGGTAAGCCTGCCTACCGAATAATACGGTGCGGAGCTATTGAGAGCAAATTTCCCCCTTAGGTGACTAAGGGGGAATTAGCTTGTCAAAAAAGTCTTTTTTCTGGGGTTAGCACCCCTGTAATTGCCCCCACCCCACCCCCTCCCCCAACGGGGGAGGGGCTATATTTCGGGGACTTCGCTGTACAGCCCGTCCCCTCTGCTTCACTTTGTTCAGCATCTCCCCACCCCGTGGGGAGTCACCCGTACCCCTTTTGCGGAGCTGTCGCTCCGCGTTTGATTTTAGGTTTTTTGACAGCCTGTTTTCCCCTTAGGTGACTAAGGGGGAATTTTTCGTTTTGGTGGGATGAGTGAAGCGTCCCAAAAAACCGTCCCCTTACGCACACCCCCTCATGGTGGCACAAGCCCCAAGCGCACCCCCACCCCCAATCGGGGGCAAGGGGCGAAGCCTAAAACCGCCGCACTGCGGCGGAACAGCGGTGCCGGTGCGCAGCACCGGCTGCGACTCCCCCACAACAGAAAAAAATCTCCCTTTTTGCCGCTTCCCCCCTTTTTTTCATTTTTTTTGCTTTTTTTGAAAAAACACTTGATTTCTAACACAAACTGTGGTATAATAATACTATCATCAATGTGAAGTCAAAAGACCGGAGAAATCCGGTCTTTCGTTTTGCTTGTATCACGCAAAGGAGAAAGACAATGAAACTCAAAAAATTTGGCAGCACCGAGCAGCGTATCTATGACCTCGTAGCTCCCATCGTTACGGAATTGGGCTACCTCGTCTGGGATGTACGCTACGAAAAAGAAGGCGCGTCATGGTATCTGCGCGTCTTTATCGACAGCGAAACAGATACCATCAGCATCAACGACTGCGAAAAAGTCACAGGTCCCATCAGCGATATGCTCGATGAAACAGACCCCATCTCTCAGAGCTATATCCTCGAAATCAGCTCTGCCGGTCTGGAAGCCGACCTCATCCGCGAAAGCCATTTCGATGCCTGCATCGGCAGTCAGGTCCGTGCACGGCTCATCCGTCCCATGGAAGGCAGCAATGAGCGCGAGTTCGTCGGTGTGCTGTCCGATTGGAATAAGGAACGGATTTGTCTTGAAACAGAGAGCAATACAGTGGAAATTCCTTTCCCTGCTCTTGCATTTGTAAAGCTCTATTTTGAATTTGAATAATTACATGGAGGCGTAGAACAATGAACAATGAATTCTTTGAAGCACTGAAGGATCTGGGTACAGAGAACAGTGTGGATACCGATGTCATGATCGAAAAGGTCAAGATTGCGATGCAGAAAGCTGCACAGCGTATCTACCCCGACTGCAAGGAAAATATTCATGTGGAAATTGATCCGGAACGGAAGATTTTCAACGTATCCCTTATGCAGGAGGTTGTTGACGAAGAACCGATCAATGCCACACAGATTCATATTGACGTGGCAAGAACCATCGACCCGAATACTTATGTCGGCGCAATGATTGAAAAGCGTCTGGATATTTCCAAATTCGGCAGAGCTTCCGCACAGTCCGCCAAGCAGTCCATTAAGGGCGACCTGCGCGACATCAACCGCGACCGTCTGCTCGAAAAGTTCGCAGATAAGGAAAATGACATCATTACCGCGACCATTACACAGGTCGAACCCGGCAGAGGTTCTGCAACACTGCTCTATGATAAGACAGAACTCTACCTGCTGCGCTCCGAACAGATCCCCGGCGAAACCCTGCGCGAGGGTATGTCCATTAAGGTGTATGTGACAGGTATCGTCAATAAGAGCAAAAAGCCCATTGTTAAGGTGTCCCGTGTACACAGAGATCTCGTCAAGCGTCTGTTTGAACTGGAAGTTCCCGAAATCTTTGACGGCACCGTTGAAGTCAAGGCGATCTCCCGTGAAGCCGGCTCCCGTTCCAAAATCGCTGTCATCTCCCATGACGCAAACGTGGATGCCATCGGTTCCTGTATCGGCCCGAAGCGTTCGAGAATTTCTGCCATCGTCAGAGAACTCAACGGCGAGAAAATCGACATTATCCCCTACAGCGAAAATCCGGCAGAATTCATTGCCCATGCACTCTCACCGGCAAAGGTGCTCAGCGTAAATATCCTCGATGAGGAAGAACGTACCTGCATGGCGATCGTTCCCAATGACCAGCTCTCCCTTGCTATCGGCAACCGCGGTCAGAATGCGAAGCTTGCTGCAAAGCTCACAGGCTTCAAAATCGACATCAAGTCCGACCAGGACGCAGCGGCAATGCCTGCACCGGAACAGGAAGTTTCCACAGAAAGCGAAGCAGCTGTGGAAGATGCAGCGGACGCTTGCGTGGACGCTGCGGAATAATTGCCGTCGGGAGGTGTCCGTATGGCAAAGAAAATTCCGATGCGCATGTGCATCGGCTGCGGAGAAATGCAGCCGAAAAAGGAGCTTATCCGTGTGGTGAAATCTCCGGAGGGTGAAATTTCGCTGGATTTTACCGGAAAAAAGGCAGGACGCGGCGCATACCTTTGCCGCAGTCAGGAATGCCTGTCCAGCGCACAGAAAAGCCGCCGATTGGAAAAAAGCTTTTCCTGTAGAGTGCAGCCGGAAGTATACGAGGTGATGATGAATGCATTATCAGAAGCTGACAGGGCTGATTAGTATCTGCCGTAAGGCAGGCAAAATGGCGATGGGCTTTGACCCGATGCGCGAAGCACTCGACAGCGGCAAAGCACACGGCATTCTGACCACGCAGGATATATCCCCGAAAACATATAAAGAAGTGTGTTTCCATTGCCAGAAAAAACAGATTCCCGTCCATACCCTGCCATTGACGCAGGCACAGCTTGGCTTGTGCCTTGGACGCAGGGCGGCGGTAATTGCCATTCTGGACAAAGGATTCTTTGAGAGCATACAGAAGCTGTGCAGCGATGTGCAGCAGTGACCAGACAGGAGGTTTGTGCCTATGACAAAGAAAATCAGATTGACCGATGCTGCAAAGGATTTGCAGATGCCCGTGCAGGAGCTTGCAGATTTTTTTGAAGCGCATGGCGATGGCAAGAAAAAAAGCGGTTCTTCCATTACGGAGCAGGAAATGAATCTCGCGCTGGAATACTTCAGCCAGAAGCATCGTGTGGAAGATTTTAAAGCATATTTTGCAAGCAAGAATCAGCCGAAGCCCGCACCGGCACCGGTTGAAAAAGAACCCAAAAAGCCTGCGAAAAAGAGCAAGCCTGAAAAGACTGAGAAGCCTGAACAGACCGCAAAGCCTGAAAAGCCTGAGCAGCCTGCAAAGCCTGAGCAGCCTGCAAAGCCTGAGCAGCCTGTGAAGCCTGAGCAGACTGTGAAGCCTGAAAAGGCAGAGAAGCCTGAAAAGATTGAAAAGACCGAAAAAACCGAAAAGACGGAGAAGAACGAGAAGACAGAGAAGATGGAAAAGAATACAAAGCCCGCAGAGGCACAGAAGCCCGCTGCTCCGGAAAAGCCGGAAGCACCGAAGGCACGGAAAGATGAGAAGAAAAAGAAGCAGCCGCAGGTACATGGCGAAAAGACACGTCTTGGCGGCGTAATGGGCAGTGGTGAGCGCGTGGAGAATACCGAAAAACGCCGCACTGTTGACACACGCGGCAGCTATGTTGACCTTGACAAGTACAACGAGCGTTATGAGCAGATCGCACCGGCTGACCGCCACAAGGACAATTATTCCACAAAGAAGCAGAAAATCAACCAGAAATCCGCACAGCGCGGCAAGCAGCGTTCCGGCAAGAAGGAAACTGAGGCACAGCGTCTGAGCAGACTGGAGCTGGAGCGCGCAAGAAAGCAGCAGCTCAAGGTGCGCATCCCCGATTCCATTACCGTCAGCGAGCTTGCGACCCGTCTGAAAGTAAATGTATCCAAGGTCATCGGCAAGCTCATGGGTCTGGGTGTCATGGCAAGCATCAACGAAGAAGTGGACTTTGATACAGCATCCCTCGTTGCAGAGGAGCTGGGCGCAAAGGTAGAAAAGGAAGTTATCATCACCATTGAAGACCGCCTGATCGAGGAGGACCACGATGATGAAACCAATATGCTGCCGCGTTCTCCTGTTGTAACGGTTATGGGACACGTTGACCATGGTAAGACCTCCATCCTTGACCGCATCCGCAATGCAAGAGTAACAGCATCCGAGGCAGGCGGTATCACACAGCATATCGGTGCATATCAGGTAAATTATGACGGCAAGACCATCACATTCCTTGATACCCCCGGACACGAAGCATTTACCTCCATGCGCGCAAGAGGTGCAAATATCACGGATATTGCCATCCTCGTTGTTGCTGCTGATGATGGTATCATGCCGCAGACAGTAGAGTCCATCAACCATGCAAAGGCTGCCGGCGTACCGGTAATCGTTGCCATCAACAAGATGGACAAGGAAACTGCAAACCCCGACCGCGTTCGTCAGGAATTGACGGAATATGGTCTGGTCTGCGAAGAATGGGGCGGCGACACGATCTGTGTTCCCGTATCCGCAATGACCGGCGAGGGCATTGACGCGCTGCTTGAAAATGTACTGCTCGTTGCAGAATTCAAGGAGCTGACTGCAAATCCCGACCGTATGGCACAGGGTGCAGTCATTGAGGCAAGACTCGACAAGGGCAGAGGCCCGATTGCCACCATGCTCGTACAGAAAGGTACACTGCACACGGGCGATATTATTATCGCCGGTACAGCTGTTGGTAAGGTGCGTGTCATGACCAATTACAAGGGCGTTGTTGTAAAGAAAGCAGGCCCGTCCGTGCCGGTTGAGATTACAGGTATGGATGAAGTGCCGAATGCAGGCGATACCTTCAATGCAGTTGAGGATGAGCGTCTGGCAAGAACACTGGTAGAGCAGAGAAAGCATGAAGCAAAGCAGGCAATGTTCCAGAACACCCAGAAGCTCACGCTTGACAATCTGTTCAGCCAGATGGCAGAGGGCGAAATCAAGGAACTGCCGATCATCGTCAAGGCTGACGTACAGGGCAGTGCCGAAGCTGTCAAGGCATCCCTCGAAAAGCTCTCCAACGATGAAGTGCGTGTACGCGTAATTCACAGTGCCGTTGGTGCAGTGAAGGAAAGTGACGTAATGCTGGCAAATGCATCCAATGCAATCATTGTCGGCTTTAACGTGCGTCCCGATAACGGTGCAGCAGAAAGTGCTGCAAGAGATGGTGTGGATGTACGTCTGTACAGAATCATCTATGACGCAATCGAAGAAATCAGCACAGCAATGAAGGGTATGCTCGCGCCGAAGTACCGCGAAGTCATCCTCGGCAAGGCAGAGGTGCGCGAGGTATTCAAGATCTCCAGCGTCGGCACAGTAGCCGGCAGCTATATCCTCAGCGGCAAGCTCACCAGACAGTGCCAGATTCGTATTGTGCGTGATGGTATCATCGTTGCTGACGACCATATTGCAGGCTTGCAGAGATTCAAGGATTCCGTTAAGGAAGTTGCCAGCGGTTATGAATGCGGTATCAGCCTTGAGAAGTTCAATGATCTGAAGGTCGGCGACATCTTTGAAGCCTATATCATGGAAGAATACAGACCGGAATAACTGGAAAAACAGTACCGTGCAGTTTTGCGCGGTACTGCATAAGGAAAGGAAAAGCACACATGGAAAACAATAGAATGTGTACCAAAGACATGCTGCGCTACTGCGAAGAAGCACTGGCATGGGAAGAATTTGGCCCTGTGGATATTTTCTTTTTTGAGTCCGTCAAAAAGATCCTGCTGGGCGAATGTCCGGCACTCGAACAGGATGAACCGGATGAGCTGGCAGATGTGGACGCGCCGATTTCCGCGGAAGCACTGCTGTTCTATGAGGAAAACAGGGAGAGAATTGCCGCATGTCTGGAAAATGACGGTTTCTTCACCACCGGTACAAACTATGTCATGACGGACGGAAAGGCAGGTAACTGATGCCAAGCTATAAGAATAACCGGATGTCCGAGGACATTCACAGAGAGCTGCCCGATATTATCCGTCAGCTCAAAGACCCTCGCATCAGCTCCATGCTGACGGTTGTCCGCGTGGATCTGGCAGGGGATGGCTCGCATTGTAAGGTGTATATCTCCAGTCTGCTCGGCGAAGCAGATGCAGTACAGTCCGTCAAGGGACTGCGCAGTGCTGCCGGCTTTGTCAGACGGGAGCTGTTTGCACGTCTGAAAATGCGCAAAAGCCCTGAAATCCAGTTCATCGCAGATAATTCCATTGCCAAGGGTGCGGAGATTACCAGAAAGCTTCAGAGCCTTGCAGCAGAGGAAACGGAGGAGCAGGATGCAGAAGCTTGATTTTCAGCAGACTGCGGAGTTTCTCCGCAATTGTGAGGATGCTTACATCCTCATCCATCAAAGCCCCGATGGCGACTGCATCGGTTCCGGCTATTCGCTGCAGGCAGTCCTGCGGCAGTTGGGCAAACGTGCAAAAGTGCTGTGCCCCGATGAAATTCCGGCGAAATTTTCCTTTCTTCTGCCGGATACGCCGGAGGAGGACTTTACACCGCAGACCATCATCACGGTGGACGTAGCCGACCAGAAATTGCTTGGCTGCTATGCGGAGCAGTACGGCGGCAAGGTGGATCTGTGTATTGATCACCATATTTCCAATCAATTCTATGCAGCGCGTACACTTCTGTGCGCGGACGCATCCGCTGCCTGCGAGGTACTCTACAAGCTCTACCGCCATATGGGGGTACAGTTCGATGAACCTATCGCAAAATGCCTGTATACGGGCATTGCCACCGATACCGGATGCTTCCGGTTCAGCAATGCAACGGCAGAAACCCATAGAACCGCCGCAGAAATCATGGAAGCATTCCCCGACATTCCCTACAGCCTGATCAACCGCTGGATGTTCGATGTCAAGACACCGGAACGCATGAAGGCAGAATGTGCCATGATTCAAGCGATGGAGTATCATTTTGACGGCAAGTGCACCATGGTCTGCGTGACGCAGGAGCTTGTTGCGCGCACGGGCATGAATCCTGATGATACTGACGGCATGGCAAATCTTGCGCTCCAGCCAGAGGGCGTGGAGGTCGGCATTACCGTGCGTGAGCGCGAAGCCGGCGTGTATAAAGTATCCATGCGCGCGGCAAATGACGTGAATGTTTCTGCCATCTGCCAGACGCTCGGCGGCGGCGGTCATGTCAAGGCGGCAGGCTGCCTGCTGGAGGGAACGCTTGCACAGGTCAGGACGCTTCTTCTGGACGCTGTCAGGAAAGGACTTGAGAACGCGTGAACGGAATCATCTGCATTGATAAGCCGCAGGGCTTCACTTCCTTTGATGTTATCGGAAAGCTGCGCGGCATTCTGAAAATGCGCCGCCTTGGGCACAGCGGAACGCTTGACCCCATGGCAACGGGTGTACTGCCGGTTTTTGTCGGTTTTGCGACAAAAGCCTGCGGCATTCTGCCCGATGAGCGAAAAGCCTATATTGCACAGTTCCGGCTCGGACAGGTGAGCGATACGCTCGACTCTACGGGCACAATTCTCGAAGAACATGATGCTTCCGGTGTGACGGAAGCAATGCTCCGCGCCGTATTGCCGCAGTTTACAGGCGAAATCGACCAGATTCCGCCCATGTATTCCGCAGTATCCGTGGACGGCAAGCGGCTGTATGAGCTGGCGCGTGAGGGCAAGGTCGTGGAACGCAAGGCAAGACGTGTCCATGTCGAATCCCTTGCACTGACTGCATTCCATCCGGAAACAGGGGAGGGGACGCTGGAAATTCACTGCGGCAGCGGTGTCTATGTCCGCACCATTCTCCACGACATCGGACAGGAACTCGGCTGCGGTGCAGTCATGACGGCATTACGGCGCACGATGTCCAATGGTCTGCCCATTGAACGCTGCGTGACATTTGAACAGATTCAAAAGCTTGCCGAGGAAGGCAGAGTGGAGGAAGTCCTGATGCCCATCAGCGAAGCATTTGCCGCTTTGCCGCAGCTGCATCTGAATGCGCAGCAGACCGTACATTACCGCAACGGCGTAAAACTGGGACTTTCCCAACTGAAAACACAGCTGACCGGCGCACAGCAATATGCAGTCTATGGCGAGCCGGACGGCTTTCTCGGTACGGCAGCGGTTGACAGGGAACAGAACTGTCTGCGAGTGGAACGCAATCTCTGCGCACCAAAGCAAATGTGAGGTGGCATAGTGGGAAACATCACAACTGCACCGACTGCCGTCGCACTGGGCTTGTTCGACGGTGTGCATCTCGGACACCGCCGCATTCTGGAGCGAATCAGCGGTCAGAAGAAAAACGGTCTGATACCGTGCGTTTTCACGTTCGCCGCAGAGTCCGTCAGCTTCAAGCATGAAGCGGCTCTGGAGTATCTTTACCCGACTGCGCAAAAATGCTGCCTGCTGCAGGAATGCGGCATGGAACGTATCTATCATCCCCCTTTTTCGCAGGTCTGCAATATGGACGGTGAAACCTTTGTACAGGAAATTCTGCTGCATCGTTTTTCTGCCGCCCATGTCTGCTGCGGTGCGGATTTCCGCTTTGGCAGGGCAGCTGCATGGAATGCTCAGGATTTACAGGAATTCGGGACAAAATACGGCTTTTCAGTTGAAATTGCAGAGGATGTCTGTCAGGACGGACAGCCCGTATCCTCCAGCCGTATCCGAACCTTGCTCAGAAACGGGGAGCTTGCACAGGCAAATCTGCTGCTCGGCTCTCCCTATACAATTGCACAAACCGTCAGTCACGGTGCACAGCTTGGACGCACCATCGGCTTTCCGACCATCAATCAGGTCTTTGCCGAACGTCAGCTTGTGCCAAAATTCGGCGTGTATGCGTCAGAAACCATCGTTGACGGCGTGAAATATCCGTCACTGACCAATGTCGGCATGAAGCCAACGGTCAATTATGACGGAATGCCGCTTGCAGAAACCTATCTCATCGGATTTGCAGGCGATTTATATGGAAAACGATTACCGGTTTCCCTGCGGCGATTTCTGCGGCAGGAGATGAAATTCGATTCCCTCGAAGCGCTTACTGCACAGATGCAGCAGGATTTGCAGGAATGCCGGTAATCCGATAAGGAGTATCATTATGGAACAGAAAAGAGTCAGAACCCGATTTGCACCCAGTCCCACGGGCTATATGCACATCGGCAATCTTCGCACGGCACTGTACACCTACCTCATTGCCAAGCAGAACGGCGGCGACTTCATTCTTCGTATCGAGGACACCGACCAGGGACGCTATGTGGAGGGTGCTGTGGACGTGATTTATTCCACCCTGCGCAAGGCAGGTCTGCATTGGGATGAAGGTCCGGACATCGGCGGCCCTGTTGGCCCGTATGTACAGTCCGAGCGCATGGGCATGTTCAAGGAATATGCCGAAAAGCTGGTGGAATCCGGACATGCCTACTATTGCTTCTGCGATAAGGAGCGACTGGAGGAAATGCGCAGGGCAAACGAAGGCTCAAAGGATGTACTTGCCTATGACCGCCACTGCCGCAATCTTTCCAAGGAAGAAGTGGAAGCCAAGCTTGCTGCCGGCATTCCCTATGTCATCCGTCAGAAAATGCCCATCGAGGGCACAACCACCTTCCATGACGAGGTGTATGGTGACATTACCGTGGACAATGCAGAGCTTGATGACCAGATCCTCATTAAAACTGACGGTATGCCCACTTATAATTTCGCAAACGTTGTCGATGACCACACCATGGGCATTACCCATGTAGTAAGAGGCAATGAATACCTGTCCTCCGCACCGAAGTACAATCTGCTGTACGAGGCATTCGGCTGGGATGTACCGACCTATATCCATTGCTCCCCCGTTATGCGCGACCAGCAGCACAAGCTCTCCAAGCGTGACGGTGACGCGTCCTTCGAGGATCTGATGGCAAAGGGCTGTGTTGCCGAGGCAGTTGTGAATTTCATTGCACTGCTTGGCTGGGCACCCAAGGGCGAACAGGAGATCTATTCTCTGGAGGAGCTGGTGCAGGAATTCGACATTCACGGCATCAGCAAATCACCGGCAATCTTTGACCCGATGAAGCTCAAGGCAATCAATGCTGCGTACATCCGCAACATGACACCGGAGGTATTCTCCGCGGCAGTCCGTCCCTATCTGGAGGATGCACTCACGCGCCGTGATATTGATTTTGACGTACTCGCACAGGTACTCCAGAACAGAACGGAGCTGTTCACGGATGTGGCAGAGCAGGTGGATTTCATTGATGCACTGCCGGAATATGACATTGAGATGTACCGTCACAAGAAGATGAAAACCACACCGGAAACTGCACTGGAAGCATTGCAGCTGGTACTTCCTGTACTGGAAAATCTGGATACATGGAATGTGGAATCCATTCACAAGGCGATTTTCGATCTGATTGCAGAAAAGGAAGTCAAGAACGGCTGGATGCTCTGGCCTGTCCGCACGGCAGTAGCCGGAAAGCAGGTCACTCCCGGCGGCGGTGTAGAGCTTTGCGCAATTCTGGGCAAAGAGGACACACTGGCAAGAATCCGCAAGGGAATTGAAAAGCTGTCCTGATAAAACAGAATGTAAAGGCAATACCGCACAAAGACCGCCTGCGGCGCAGTTCCGGGGAAATCCACCGGAACATGCTGCGTTCTACATACTGATTTTTAGAATGCTGTCACAGATTTGACACAAAGTACTGCTATACTTAGAAAGCATGATACTGTCCCGCTGCATGGTGGGACAGTATGTGCGGCAATACCGAAATATAAAAGGAGGTCACCCCGCATGATTGAAGTCAGAAATCTGACAAAGCATTACGGCGATAAAAAAGCCGTCAATGATATTAGTTTTACAGTGGAAGATGGCGAGATTCTGGGATTTCTCGGCCCGAACGGTGCCGGTAAATCCACTACCATGAATATGCTCACCGGCTATATCTCCTCCACCTCCGGTCAGGCACTCATCAACGGCGTGGATGTGCTGGAAGACCCCATCAAGGCAAAAGCACAAATCGGCTATCTGCCGGAAATTCCGCCGCTGTATCTGGATATGACCGTTAAGGCATACCTGAATTTTGTCTACGACCTGAAAAAATGCAAGCTCCCCAGACGCTCCCACCTCAAGGATGTCTGCACACTCTGCAAAATCAAGGACGTGGAAAACCGCCTGATCAAAAACCTCTCCAAGGGCTATAAACAGCGCGTGGGACTGGCACAGGCACTCGTGGGCAATCCCCCCGTTCTCATCCTTGACGAGCCGACCGTAGGTCTTGACCCGAAGCAGATCATCGACATCCGTACCCTCATCAAGCGTCTGGGCAAGAACCATACTGTTATCCTCTCCTCCCACATCCTGTCCGAAATTCAGGCAGTCTGTGACCGCGTGATCATCATCAACAAGGGCGTTGTGGCTGCGGATGATACTGCCACAAACCTCTCCAATAAGGTTACTACCGACCATCGCGTGATCGTTCGCATTGACGGCGAAAAGTCCGAAGTGCTGCAGGCGATCCGCGCACTGGACGGCATCAAGTATGTCCGTGCGGATATGGAGCGCGAGGCTGGTATCTATGAATATGAAATCGAAGCAGAGCCGGGCACGGATATCCGCCGCGAAATTAACCGCATTGTACGCGAAAACGGCTGGAATATCCTCCTGCTGCGTACCATGGAAATGACGCTGGAGGACATCTTCCTCAAAATCACCATGGGCGAAAATGTACTCGGCAATGACGAAAAGGAGGCAAAGGCATAATGGGTGCGATTTACAGACGTGAAATAGGCGCGTTTTTCTCCTCCGGCATCGCCTATGTATTCCTTGCAGTATTCTATGTATTCGCCGGATATTTCTTTTCCATCACCACACTGGCAGTTGGTTCTGCCAATATGGCTGGCATGTTTTCCAACCTCTTTCTGATCATCATTTTCCTCATCCCGATTCTGACCATGCGTCTGTTCAGTGAGGAAAAGAAACAGAAAACCGAACAGGGCTTGCTCACAGCCCCCGTGTCCCTGACTTCCATTGTGCTGGGTAAGTATTTCGCTGCCCTCACATTATTTACCATCGGCATCAGCATTGTGTTCGTCTATGGCTTCATCCTGAGCCTGTTCGGTACTGTGCAGTGGCTGACGCTCGTGTCCAATTTCCTTGCCCTGTTCCTGCTCGGTGCAGCGTTCAGTGCAGTGGGCGTGTTCATTTCCTCCCTGACAGAAAATCAGGTCATTGCCGCTGTCGGCAGCTTTGTATGCCTGATGATGCTGTACATGATCGATGTCATTGCATCCACTGTCAATGTGGCATGGATTCAGGAATTCCTCTATGACATGTCCTTCTATTCCCGTTACTATGAATTTACCTGCGGTATTTTCAACCTCTCCAGTGTGCTGTTCTATGTCAGCACGGCAGTACTGTTCAACTTCTTTACTGTCAGAGTGTTTGAAAAAAGACGCTGGAGCTAAGGAGGCAGTACGATGGCTGAGAATGAAAAGGAATTGCAGCAGGAGGCTGCATCCGGACAGCAGGAAACACCTGCTGTATCCGCAGACGCTCCCGTAAAGGCTGAAAAGCCTGCAAAGGAGAAGAAATCCGCAAAAATGAGCGCGGGTACAAAGAAGAAATTCAAGTACGGCGCACTGGCTGCGGCAATTACCGCAGTCGTGACGGCAATCGTCATTGTGGTCAATGTCCTCGTGAGCAAGGTGGTGGAAAAATACCCCGTCAAGCTCGACCTGACAAAGAGCGCGATGTATGAAATTTCCGATGAAACCATCGAATATCTCAAGTCCCTCGAAGAAGAAGTGGATTTCACAGTTCTGATGGATGAGAGCAATTTCCAGACAAGCGGCACTTATCTGAAGATGGCGCACGAGATTCTCGAACGCTATACCCAGTATTCCGACAAAATCACCCTGCGCTATGTGGACCCGACCAAGAATCCGGACGTGGTCAACAAGTATCAGGAACACTATACCGGCACACTGACCACCGGTGACGTGGTGGTATCCAATGCCGCAGACGCAACAAAAATGCGCGTGGTGAATGTCAACAACATGTTCACCTATGACCAGGAGAAGTACTACTATATGCAGTACGGCTACTATTCACTGGAGGACTGCATCACCGCATTCACAGGCGAACAGTCTTTGACCTCCGCACTGCTGTATGTAACGGATGCTGACCCTGTAAACGTTGCCCTGATCTCCATCGCAAACGGCGAGCCGATCTTCAATGCAGGCAGCGGTGCTTATTCTGTGGCGATCTTTGCACAGAACCTGAGCAAGAACGGCTATGATGTCACCGAAATCGACCTGTATAACAATGCACTCGACCCGTCGGAATTCGACATGCTCGTGCTCCCTGCACCGGTCAACGACCTGACAGAGGACGCAGTGGAGAAAATCTCCGCATTCCTCTATAATGACGGCGCATATGGCAGAAACCTGATTTATTTTGCCGACATTTCACAGGGCGCGACACCCCGTCTTGACGCACTGCTTGAAACATGGGGCATCCGTGTGGAAAAGACCTTTGCTGTTGAGAGCGACAAGAATGCTGCACAGATCGTCAGCGTCATTTCCGGCGGTATGACTGTACAGGTGGGCGCACCGACAGCAACCATTTCCGATGAGGACTACAGCAAGAACATGGCAAATACCAATCTGCCGATTCCGGCACCGTTCTGCCGTCCCATCACCCTGCTCTGGGAATCCCAGACCAGCGGCATTACCTCCGCGCTGCTCAAATCCTCTCAATCCGTCTACCTCAGCGAGCTTGGCAGTGAGGAAGAACAGGACACCACACCCGATGGCGCACAGACCATTGCAGCGGTATCCAGACGGCAAATCAGCGGCGACAATAACGAAATCCTGCGCAGCAGCATCATGGTATTCGGTTCAATGATGCTCACGGATTACAACATCATGCAGGACGCTGCATACAACAATGCAGAATACCTCATGAGCGCGGTCAATACCATGACCGGCAAGGGCAACAGCCTGATCATTGCACAGAAGGATCTGGCAAAGGAAACCATTACCATTGAACAGGGTGAGCTGAAGGTGGTCAATCTGGTACTCTATACCATTCCGTTCATTGTAGTTGTCATTGGTATTGTGGTATTTGTAAGGAGAAGAAACAAATGATGGATGAGGAGAAACAGAACCTTTCCGAACAGGAGGAGCTTGCGCAGGCTGGCATGGACACCTTTTTTGCCGATGCCCCTGCAGCGCAGGCAAAGCAGGAGAAATCCGGTGGTATGTCGAAGAATGTCAAGGCACTCATTGCCAGCGTTTCCGTACTGGTGCTTCTGGGCGGCGGTCTGGCTGCGGCAATGACTGCGACAATGCTGCATGACAAGGGCAATGGTGATGGTGACAGCTCTGGCTCTGTACAGAATACAACGGAAGCGACAGAGATGATTTCTCTGAACGAATCCCTTGCGGAGGATGTCACAAAGGTGGAAATCTCCGCAAAGGAGGATTTCACTGTCTACCGCAGTGCAGAAGCTACGGAGGATGCTGAGGCTGTCTACAGCATCAAGGGCATGGAGGATATTCCGATGAATAAGAATCTCCTCTCGACAGTGGTGCGCAATGCCAGTGCCCTGTCTGCCAATTCCCTTGTGGAGGAGGATGCAAAGGATCTTGGCAAATACGGACTTGCACAGCCTGCTGCGGATGTGACAATGCATTACGCGGACGGTGCATCGTTCCAGATTGCCATTGGTGACGAATCCCCTCTGGACAACACCGCGACTTATTGTGCAGTGGACGGGGATGTGTATCTTGTCAAGTCCACACTGATGTCCAATTACTGCACAGAACCCTCGTTCTTTGTGACGAATACAATTCTGGAAGAACCGGACGAGGCGGATTATCCGATTATCGAATCCGTGCGCATTCAGCGCGAGGATCTGGACTATGATATTTATCTGGAATATGCCGATGACGGCGAATCCAGCGGCGGAACAGTGGCAGCCCATGTCATGCGTGAGCCGGTCTTTGTCTACCTCAGCCCTGAAAAATCCACGGATGTGACGCATGGCATGTTCGGTCTGACGGCACTGGAAAATACAGCAGTGCATCCGACGGACAGCCAGCTGCAGCAGGCAGGCATTCTTGAACCGTTCTGTACGGTGGAGATGGCTTGCGATGATGGCAATACCTATCAGCTCTATCTTGGCAACACCTACACCTCCGCTTCCGGTACAAAATGCTATTACGCATACCTTGAGGGCGTGGATGTGCTGTACGGCGTATCCGAAACCAGTGCGGTATGGGCAACCATGCAGCCGGGGGATATTACCTCTGCGAATATTTTCGGTACTATGGTGTGGGATATTGCCACGCTGGATGTAACAGCAGGCGACAAGAAGCTGAAATTTGAAGGTGAGGGCAACAAGGACGAATACCATGTCACCAAAAACGGCACTCCCTGCGATAAGGAGCGATTCCGCTTGTTCTATCGCTTTATTCTCAGCATTTACGGCGAGGAGCTTTGTCTGGGTGAAGAAATTCCGGACGCTGCGCCCGATGCGTCCATCCATGTGGTGACACAGGATGGTGAGGAGGATTACACCGTAAAATTCTATCGGCTCGATCACCTGAATATGATGGTAACGATGAACGATGAGCCTGTATATCGCATCCGTTCTTCCTGTCTGGACACACTTGCACACAACATGGAGATTTTTGACACCGAAGAAGAATTCACCTTAACATGGCGGTAATATACCGCATAATGCAGAAATGCGGAAAGGAACAGATATGGAAAATCAGTTCATGACTTACAAGGGCTATCCCTTGGTACGCACGGAAAACGAGCTGTATCTTGGCTACATGTCCGATGAATATGTGGTATGGATGCAGTTGGAGCAGCAGCAGGAGGAGGGCGGCATTGCCATTTCCCAGAAGGTGCGGCTCTATCAGATGTCCACGGACGACAAGCTTGACCCCATTGAGGCAATTTGCAAGAGCACGGAACGTACCAGTCTGTATGACGCACTGGATGTTGCTGTGACATGGCTTGAGAGAGCGAATAAGCACTGATGTAATGGAAAGCCTGCCCGATTGGGTGGGCTTTCTCTGTATTTCCGGAATGCCTGCCCATGCGGATGCATTCTGCAAATCGAGAAAAATTTCCCGATACCATTGACAAAAACCATCCGGCTTTGTATAATAGAAATAACGGGCTTAGTGCCCATCCAGAAAGGAGGGAGCTTTCATGAGCAATAAACCGAATCGTGAGAGTAACCAGATGGTTTCCAAACCCACGCTGCGCCGTCTGCCAATGTACCTGACCTACCTCAAAACACAGGCAGAAGCCGGAAAAACCAATATTTCTGCCACTGCTGTTGCCAACGCCCTCGGACTCAATGAGGTACAGGTGCGCAAGGACTTATCCGCAGCAAGCAAAAGCGGCGGCAAACCGAAAATCGGTTACTGCATCGCCAAACTCACTGCCGATCTTGAAGAATTCCTCGGCTACCAGAATACCAAATCTGCCATCCTTGTCGGTGTCGGCAGACTCGGCGGCGCGCTGCTGTCGTTCCGCGGCTTTCAGGACTGCGGTATGCGCATTGCGGCAGCGTTTGACAATGACCCTCAAAAAATCGGCACGGAAATTGACGGCATCCGCGTCTATAATATCGAGGATCTGCCCCATATCTGCAAGCTCATCAATGTCCATATCGGCATCATCACCACCAAGCCCGAAGAAGCGCAGGCTGTTTGTGATACCATGCTCAGGGGTGGCATCCGTGCCATCTGGAATTTTTCCACCGCACACCTTGATACTTCCCCCGATGTCATTGTCCATCACGAAAATCTTGCCGTATCGCTTGCCATGATTTCCCATGACCTTGAACGCGTTCTTCGGCAGGAGCAGCGGAGGAATGCGGGCGAAGAACAATAAAAAACCCCCGTCATACGACAGGGGCATAAATACCGTTGTATGGTCGAAGCTCCGGCGGCTGTCCAAGTACACACACGCTCACAATATGCCGTTCCAGCAAGAGCTGTGAAAATGCAGCATCCGGCTTTGAACAGACGATCCCGTCATCCGTCAGCGTAAAGGAAACCTCGCGCAGCGGATAGGAAATGCCAATGCCCAGAGCCTTGACATATGCTTCCTTGAGCGTCCACAGCCTTGTGAACAGAAAATCACGATTTTCCGCGCATTCCAGTGCCGCAAGCTCCTGCGGACTGCATACGCGCTGTGCCGTGCGCGGCTTATAGCTGCGGATGGATTCACAGTCCGCACCGCATTCATATGCCGAATACAGGCAGATGGCAAGTCCGTCACAGTGGCTCAGATTGAAGCGGATTTCCGGATGTACTGCAAGGGAGGGCTTGCCGTGTTCCGCAAACAGCAGACGCGGCGGCAGCTCTGTCACGGCAATACCGCGGCTTCTGGCATAGTCCGGCAGTGTGTCGCAGAGCAGCTCATGCGCAAGATGGTGATGCTGCCGCTTTGCCGAATCCGGCAGCGACCGTGCGTACAGTGTTCCCAATGCCGGCGGAATGGGCAATTGCTGCGTCATTTTTCCTCCTGCTCCGGCTTGTAGCCCTGTTTGGTCATATAGGCGCGCAGGCGGAGATAGCTCTCCTCGCTGATGACATGCTCAATCTTGCAGGCATCCTTTTCCGCCGTCACGGCATTGACACCAAGGAACTGCTCGAAAAAATCCGTAATCAGCGTGTGACGCTCGTAGACCTCCACTGCCTTGCGCAGTCCGGCTTTTGTCAGCCGGACATCACCGTCCTCGGCAATCGTAATCAGCCCCTCCTCGCGCAGTATGCGCATGGCACGGCTGATGCTCGCTTTGGTGTAACCCAGCGCATTGGCAATGTCCACCGAACGGACATAGGGATTATTCTGGTGCAGCAGGTATATGGTTTCGAGGTAATCCTCGCCCGATTCATGTAATGACATACTGTGATGCCCCTTTCTCTTTGCGGCTGTCTGCCGCAGGTTCTCATTCCATTGTAACATATTCCCCCAAAAAAATCAACTACTATTTTCACCACAGCACCCGTGAAGTATCGGCAATTCATGAAAAAAGAAAAAATATTATTGATTTTCGATAAAAAGTACTTGACAAATGATAATCCCTGTGATATACTGTAAGTACAGGACGAGCAATGCCGCAGGCGTTTTTTGTGCGGCATTGCCGATCACATGACAGGGAGGAATGACCTATGTATATCAAGCTGATACAGCCGAAAATGAAACGCCGCCCGATGGATACCGACATCAAGCTCCACATGGCACCGCCTTTGGGATTGCTGACGATACTGAATATGCTGCGCGGTAAGCATGAAGTGGTACTGGAAAACGAGAATATAGAGGACATCCGCTATGACGACAAGCCCGACCTTGTGGGCATTTCCGTCACGGTGGACACGATGCCGCGCGCTGCGGAGATTGCCGCACGGTTCCGGTCGCAGGGCATACCGGTTGTCGCAGGCGGCATTCACGTCACCACTGCGTCCCACACCATTCCTCCCGATACGTTTGATGTGCTGTGCATCGGCGCGGCAGAGGGGACATGGCTGGATATTGTGCGCGACTGTGAAGCCGGAACGCTGCAAAAGGTCTACTGCTGCCGGCAGCCCCTCACGGGCAAGGACATTGTACCGCCGGCATATGGCAGCGTCAAGCCGGAGCAATATCTCTACTGCAACGTCATTCACACCAGCCGCGGCTGTCCGTTCCGCTGCGATTTCTGCTACAACAGCGGCAATGAACAAAAGTATGTCAACCGTGAAATTGCCGATGTTATTGCCGATATTCAGGCGGTAAAGTCGAAGCACATCATGTTCATTGATGATAATTTTGCCGGAAATCCGGCATGGACAAGGCAATTTCTGCAAGCCATCACGCCCATGAAGCTGCGATGGAATGCGGCAGTGTCCATCAATGCGGCATTTGACGAGGAATTACTGGATCTGATGCGTGACAGCGGCTGTCAGGGCTTGTTCATCGGCTTTGAGAGCATCAACCCCGATTCCATCAGCGGAGTCCATAAAGTGCAGAACAAGACCCAGAGCTATGAAACTGCCATCAAAGCCATCCACGACAGGGGCATTATGATCAACGCAAGCCTTGTATTCGGACTTGATGGCGATACCAAGGAAACCTTTCAGGCAACGCTTGACTGGATCGTCAAGAACAAAATCGAAACTGTCACTTCCCACATTCTCACCCCCTATCCGGGCACGGCATTGTACGACCGGATGCAGGCGGAGGGGCGAATTGTGACGGATGACCTGTCCCTGTACAACACCGCGCATGTGGTATTCAAGCCCAAGGGCATGACCGCGCAGGAGCTGTATGACGGGTATCTGTGGATCTACAGGGAGCTGTACAGTCTGAAAAACATCATCCGCCGCATCCCCGACCATCCCAGACAACGCGCCGCCTTTCTTGCATTCAATCTGCTGTACCGGAAATTCGGGAAATTTTCCGATTTTCTGTGTAAGAAGATTACCTATCAGAGGATAGGAAGATGGGGAGAGAGGCTGTCGAAATATCTGTAGGACACTTCTAAAAACCTCCCTCACGGCAGAAATTCTGCTCGTGTTCCGGTTTTTAGAGATGCCCTGTAACAAGGAGGAATTTACCACATGAATCACGCACTCGAAGTGCAGGCACTATCCAAAGCCTACGGAAAAAAGCAAGCCGTAAACGGCGTTTCATTCCAGATTGCCGAGGGAGAAGTATTCGGACTGATGGGCATGAACGGCGCAGGCAAAACCACCATCCTGCGTATGCTTGCCACGCTCCTCAAGCCCGACAGCGGTGACGCGCTCATTGCCGGACACAGCATCAAGACACATCCGGAGCAGGTACGCGCCAATATCTGCTATCTCCCTGACGAAGCCGGCGCATACCGCACCATGACGGGCAGGTATTACCTTGGTTTTATTGCAGGACTCTATTTCAAGGAATACGAGCAGCAGCAGGAATGCGTGAAGCTCGGCGAGGAAATCTGCGGTCTGGGTGATGCCCTTGACCGGAAAATTTCCACCTACAGCCGCGGCATGACCAGAAAACTTGTCCTTGCAAGAACTGTCATGCCCAAGCCCCGTCTTGCCATTCTGGACGAACCCACCAGCGGTCTGGATGTCCTCAATTCCCTCGACATCCGGAAAACCATCCGCCGCTGTGCACAGGAATTCGGTACGGCATTCCTTCTTTCTTCCCACCATATGCAGGAGGTGCAGAACACTGCTGACCGCTGCGCCATCATGAAGGACGGTGTGTTCCTTGCAGAGGGAACACCGGCACAGCTGCTTGCCAATTATGAAGCGGCAACAATGGAGGAAGTATTTGAAAGGGCGGTGAATGGGGTATGATGCACTTACTGCGAAAGGAACTGCGTGAGCTGTGCAACAAGCAGATGATTCTCAGCCTGCTTGGCACGATGCTCCTGATTATCCTCATGGGCGTTGTCATGACCACCACCATGAGTGAATCCCTCGAAAGCAGCGGGGAACTGCACATCATTGACTGTGATGATACGGAATTCACACGCAGCGTCATTACCGCTTTAGAGGCGGATGGCTATGATGTGGAGGTATCACCCGTGGTCAAGAGCAACTATGAACTGCTGGAGGAAAACGAGTGGAAAGAAGCCGTCCTCATTCCGCTGGGCTTTACAGAGAAGGTATTGGAGCAGAAGGTTGCTGGCGAGGTATCCAGCCTGTCCATGCTGACTTCCACCACGTCCATGGACATCATGATGTCGGGCAGCACCAGCACGGACGCATTCACTGCAAAGGTCAAAGAGCTGCTGATGACGAAATACCTCGGCGAGGACATGGACTTTCTTGCAAAGCCCGTGACGGAAACGCCGTGGACATATGCCAACCACGCCGAAGCGCAGGTGGACAGCTATACGCTTGTCAATTCGCTGTCCCTGTTTGACCGTCTGATGCCGCTGATTCTGTTCATGCTCATTGTACTGACGGCGCAGACGATCATCACAGCAGTGGCAGCGGAAAAGAATGACAAGACGCTGGAAACGCTCCTTGCCTCTCCCGTACCGCGTTCACATGTCATTGGCGCGAAGATGCTTGCCGCATTGATCGTTGCCATCATTTACGCGCTGTCCTACGGTGCAGGATTCCTTGTGACAATGCTCATGACCGTTGATGCAGGCGGTGCAGGGATTGACCTTGGAGAAGCAATGACGGAACTTGCAACGATCAATCAGGCAGTCATGACGCTGGAATTGCAGATTCCTGCATGGGGCTGGGCACTGGTGATCGTGCAGCTGATCCTGACCATTGGCATTGCCCTGATGGCAGCCATCATTCTGGGCGCACTGGTACAGGATGCGAAATCCTCCCAGAATGCGAGCCTGCCGATTCTGGTTTGTGCGATGCTGCCGTATATTCTGTCGATGGTATCGGACATCCGCCAGATGGAGGGCATCACGAAAATTCTCATGTACGCGATTCCGTTCACGCACACATTTATTGCCACTTCCTGTCTGCGTTTCCATGATTACGGACTTCTCTGCGGCGGTCTGGTGTATCAGGCAGTATTCTTTGCCCTGATGACGGTGGCTGCGCTGAAGCTGTATCAGTCGGATATTCTGTTTATCGGGTTGCCGAAGAAAGTGAAGAAATAACTATTTTGCGTGAGTGGGTTTTCTGGTGAGGAAAAATTCCAACTCGCATGACGCTTGCAAGCAGAACGTTATCGCCATTGAACGTGAATTATCCCCCTCGTTTTTGCGAGGGGGATTTTTTGTCCGTATACTCATCCGAGAATGGGGGATAGGGGACAGTATAACAGTATATTTATCAGTAAATCTATTGACATTTCCGCTGTTTTGGTGTATACTATAATTGGAGGTGGATGGTATGAATATTATTAACGCACTTGAAAATACAATTCCGATTTCCCAGTTCAACCGTGGTTTAGCCGGAAAAATTTTCAGCGAAGTAAGACAATCCGGTGCAAAGGTTGTGATGAAGAACAATTCCCCCGAATGCGTCCTGCTTTCGCCGGAGGAATATGTCCGCCTGATGGATGAGGTCAATGACGCAAGGCTTCTGCTGCTTGCAGCACAACGGATGGAGCAATATGACGCAGAATCCGTTATTCCGGCGGATGCTGTACAGTCCGGACTGGGCATTACAGACGCGGAGCTGGACGAAATGGACGAGGTGGAATTTGAATGAAATGGGAGATATTCTATCTGCCGGAAGCGCAAAAAGACCTGCAAGCACTGGATGGAAGCCAGCGCAAGCTGATTCTCAAGGCATTACAGAAAGTCCAGCAGAACCCCCTGTCCATTTATGATGGCGGTTATGGAAAGCCGCTTGGAAATAAGAGTGGAAACGATTTAACGGGCTTTCTGAAAGTCAAATTGAAAGCCTGCGGACTTCGTATTGTCTATAAGCTGATACAGGTGGACGATGCCATGCTGATCGTTGTCATTGGTGCTCGTGAGGATGCAGCGGTCTATGAAATTGCGCAGAAACGAATCAAAAAACATGAATTATAATGAGAAAGACCAGCCCCCACGGCTGGTCTCAGTCTGTCGAAAAAGTCTTTTTCTGGGGTTAGCACCCCAAGGCTGCCCCCACCCCAACCCCTCCCCCAACGGGGGAGGGGCTATATTTCGGGGACTTCGTCCCCGAACCCCTTGTGCGGAGCTATCGCTCGGCGTTTGATTTTAGGTTTTTCTACAAGCTGAGACCAGCCCCCACGGCTGGTCTGTTTTCATCACTTTTCCCCGAATTCATACTCCCTCAGTTCACAATTCCCCATAAAGAACCCCATGAACCGTTCCACCGTCATGTCGTGGAAATAACTGTCGATCACGCGGCAGATGCCCCCATGACAGACAAGCAGGACATTTTCGTCCGGATACAGGCGTTTTACATCGTCAAGCACATTGTAGGTGCGCTGTACAACCTGAAAGACCGACTCGCCGCCGTCCGGCATTTTTACACCGAATTCTGCCTTCGTTTCCGCAAAGCCCTCTGTGAATCTGTCCTTGCCCTCAAAACTGCCGTAATCCCATTCCGTCAGCCGCGCATCCGTCTGCACCGGCAGTCCGAGCGCGTCCGCCACAATCTGTGCTGTCATCTGCGCGCGCCGCAGAGGGGATGCGATAATTCGCTGAATATCGCCGCATTCCTTTGCCCTTGCCGCAAGCTCCTGTGCCTGTGCAATGCCCTTTTCTGTGAGCAGTACGTCCGTTACACCGCTGATGCGGTTTTCTGCATTGAATTCCGTTTCACCATGTCGTGTCGCGTATACTTTCATTATGTCCTCCTTTTAGGGCAATACCGCGCTGCGCCGCAGACGGTCTTGCCTATGTATGGAGGGATGCTCCCTCCGATTACCCGAAACAATAGTAAATTACCCCATATACCACGGATGCCGTGCAGCCATACAGGATGACAGGGCCGGCAATCGTGAAAATTTTTGCACCCACGCCGAGAATAAACCCCTCCGTCTTTGCCTCCAGCGCACTGGATGCAATCGCATTGGCAAAGCCTGTGATGGGCACGAGCGTTCCTGCGCCTGCATATCGTGCAAGCTGCTCATACACCCCAAACCCCGTCAGCAATGCACTGCACCCGACAAGCGTAATGGATGTCCATGCCGCTGCCGTGTCCTGTTCCAGTCCAAGCCCCGTGTAGAGCGTCAGAAGCAGCTGCCCGACAGTACACAGCAAGCCGCCGACCAGAAATGCCATGGGAATGTTCCGCCAGCTTTTCGAGGGCGGTGCTGCGTGTTTTTGCAGCGTTTGGTATTCCTCCGGTGACAGTTTCATCTGTCTCACCATCCTTTCGGAGGCAGTATGCCCAAATGACGGTGAAATATTCCTGTTTACGATTTGTTCATTGTAAATTTCTGTGCACTGTGCTATAATAAATATAGCATATTTTTTGAAAAACTGCAAGTTTTTTGGGGAATTTTACCAATCCATTTTATTCTGACAAACAAAGTCTGTCAGCGTAAAGCCAACAAAGTTCCCGAAAAATAGCCATTGCCTCGCTTTGCGGTGGATGGGGCAGTTACAGGGGTATTAACTCCTGAAAAAGACTTTTTCGACAAGCTGAAGAAGCATCATCCGGTTTTCGCTTTTACTTAAGGTTGATTTAAGGATTTTCTGCTATAGTGATATTATGGGATATTTTCACCATTATAAGGAGGGAATTGTCATGAAAATTCTGGTTGTAGAGGATGAAATCGCGCTGGCAGAAGCACTCAGCGAGATTCTCAAGCGCAATAAATACAATGTCGATGCCGTATATGACGGTGACGATGGGCTTTCCTATGCCATGACGGGCATTTATGACTGCATCATTCTCGACATCATGCTTCCGAAAATGAACGGCATTGACGTGCTGCGCATTCTCCGGAGAAAACATATTTCTACCCCCGTCCTGCTCCTGACAGCAAAATCCGAGGTGGAGGATAAAATCAACGGACTCGACAGCGGCGCGGATGATTTCCTCACCAAGCCCTTTATCACCGGAGAATTGCTCGCGCGCGTCCGCGCCCTCACAAGAAGAAAGGGCGAGGTAATTACCGACCAGTTCACATTCGGCGATATCGCACTCAACAAAACCACGTTCAGCCTCAGCCGCGAGGGACAGTTTGTCAAGCTTAGCCTGAAAGAATTCCAGATTATGGAAATGCTCATTGCCAATCCCCGACAGCTCATCCCAAAAGAACGATTTATCGAGAAAATCTGGGGCTATGAGAGCGATATTGAATATAACAATGTCGAGGTCTACATCTCTTTCCTGCGCAAAAAACTCAGCGCGATCGAATCCACAGTAACCATCCGGACAGCCCGTGGCGTGGGATATTTCCTGGAAGGCGGCGATTGATATGCCAAGGCTCTTCAAATGGAAGTGGAACGCAAAAAAGCCCGATATGATGCTGATGATGCAGGTGAAATTCGTTGCGCTTGCCATGAGCATTCTTATCATTGTGTTCCTCATCATGCTCGGTTCTATCAACATGATGATGCGCACCGTCAGTGAGCACCAGTCCATGCAGCTGCTCCGGCAGATTGCATTGAGCGACCGCTATAACACTATCGATCCCATGGACGAACCGCCCCCCACACCCCCCGATGAACCACCCTCCACACCTCTTTCAGACACCATCGCAGCACGCCGGCAGATCGTCGAGGTGCAGCAGCTTGCCTATCCGAACTGGTGGGAGCAGGAGGAGGATAAACCGCCGTGGTGGGAGAATACCGATTGGCAGGAACCCGTTCAAACCAAAGCAACAAGGGAAACCAAGCGCACACGTCCGCAGCAGCCGGAACGACCGACTGCACCTGCCATTCCGACCGAAACCGCACAGACAAAGCCCCAGCCTCTCACACCCCCGAAGCCGCTGGAATCCGTGACAGCACCGCCGGTCGTGACAACACCGCCACCCCCCACAACCCCTGCGGAAACCACCACAACGGTACAGTCCTCCAGTGAGGAACAGCCCGAACCTGCAACGCAGCCGCCCACCGTGCAGCCTCCTGCACCCGTAAGAACGACCGTACACATCACCACCACGATAACTACCACGACCACCACGACAACGACGACCACGACCACAACGACGACCACCACCACGACCACCGTCCGCGCCACACCGCCTGCACGTCCCAACCAGTGGAATATCACAGTTACCATTGACCATTTCGCACTGCTTGCCGGAAAGAACGGGGAATTCCTTGGTCTGCGCAATACCGAGGACTACACCGAGGAGGAGGCTGCGGAAATCATGGAGGGACTTCTGCGCACCGGACAGGAAAGCGGTATGTATGGCTGGCTGCAATACTACTCCACGGAAAAGGACTATGGTACGCTGTTCATCGTAACGGACAAAACCTCCGACCAAGGCTTGCTCAACCATCTGCTGCGCATTACCGTCATTGTCGGCTGCATCATGCTGCTCGTGCTCTTTGCCGTGCTGTGCGTTCTCTCGAAATGGATTACACAGCCCGTGCGCATCGCATTCAAGCGGCAGAAACAGTTTGTATCCGATGCCGGCCATGAGCTGAAAACACCGCTGACCGTCCTTTCTGCGAATGCGGACATTCTACAGGATGAAATCGGCGAGAATAAGTGGCTCGGTTATATGCAGGAGCAGACGGCACGGATGAACCACCTTGTCGGCGATTTGCTGCACCTTGCGCGTATGGACAATGCCACGCAGGAATATGAAATGCTTCCGTTCAATCTCAGTGTCGCTGTCAATGCCACCGCGCTTCCGTTCGAGAGTCAGGCATTTGAAATGCACAAGAATCTGGAGCTGGACATCCAGCCCGGTGTGGAGTATACCGGCAGTGAAAAGCATATCCGCCAGCTTGCAGCGATTTTCATTGATAATGCCATGAAATATTCCAACGAAAATGGCACGATCAAAATCACCCTGATGAAGCGCGGCGATAAGGCAGTACTGGAATTTTACAACACCGGCTGCGAAATTTCGCCGAAGGAAACAGAAAAAATCTTTGAACGCTTCTATCGCGGCGATAAGGCGCGCAGTGCAGGCGGCAAGAACGGATACGGTCTGGGACTTGCCATTGCCAAGAGCATTATGGACGTGCACAAAATCAGATTTCAAGTGACCTGCGAGCAGGGGAAGTGGATCCGCTTCCTGCTGACCATGTGACAGGACACTGCAAAAAGCGCGGAAACTCCGGAATTTGACGGAATTGGCAGGAAATTCCCACTCCCTGTCTGTTTTGTATGAAAACACTTTTCCCGTCCCATGTTTTTTAGGGAGAATGTCAAGAATCTGCACGATTCCTTGACATTCCCCCTTTTTTGTGCTATGATAATAAGGGTATAGGGACATACCATAATGAAACACAGACATGTCCGCACAAGCCATGTGCGGTATGCCGCGATAGAAAAGTACGGCGACCGAAAATCGCCGCAGAACCTTACGAATGCAGCAAGACTGCATCCGGCACAATGGAGATATATTATGTTCAAAACAATGAAAAAATACCGGTTTTTACTTTCAAGGCTAATCAAACGCGATTTCATCCAGAAATACAAAAAGACCGTTTTCGGTGTTGTCTGGAGCGTTCTCAACCCCCTGTGTGAATTCTTTATCCTCATGCTTGTGTTCTCGAATATGTTCGGCAGGGATACACCCCATTTCACCACCTACCTGCTCCTCGGCGTATTCATCTACAGCTACTACACCAACGCCACAACGCAGGGTATGCAGTCATTTTTGAATAATGGGAATATTATGAATAAAATCAAACTCCCGACATGGCTGTTCCCACTCTCGAAAAACATCTCGGCACTGCTCAATTTCCTCATCACATTCCTTGTCGTGATTGCCTTTATGTTCATTGACAATATCACCTTTACTTGGAAATTTGTGCTGCTGCTTTACCCATTCGTCCTCATGTTCTTCTTTAATCTCGGATTCAGCCTGATTCTGGCAAGCATGTATGTGTTCTTCAAGGATACATCCTATCTCTACGGCATTTTCAATCGCCTGCTGTATTACTGCTGCGCGATTTTCTGGACAGTGAATCGTTTCCCCGACAATATTCAGCACCTGTTCCTGCTCAATCCCGTCTATGATTTCATCTATTATGCGCGTACCGTTGTCATTGACGCGCAGATTCCGGGAATGGATGTGCACCTGCTCATGCTCGGCTACACGGTTGTGACCTTTGTCATTGGGCTGATCGTGTACAACTGCAACAAGAACAAGTTCATCTTTTATCTGTAAGGAGGCGGCGTTATGGTTGAAGCAAAAAATGTATCCATCCGCTATCTTGCAGGCGATTTCGCAGATGTCGGATTGAAAGAATGGACCATTCAGCGCATCAAGCGCGAACGCAGAATCGCACCTGTCTGGGCTGTGGACGATGTTTCGTTCAAGCTGGAAAAAGGCGATTTCATGGGCATTATCGGCGTGAATGGTGCCGGAAAATCCACGCTGCTCAAAAGCGTAACGGGCATTCTGCCGCCGAAAAAGGGCAGTATCGTCACCGAGGGCAATGTGGTGGCTCTGCTGGAGCTTGGCACGGGCTTTGACGGCGACCTGAACCTGCACGAAAACATCCTCATGCGCGGCGCACTGCTGGGCTATGAGAAAGACTTCATTGAATCAAAAATCCAGGAAATTCTGGAATTTGCAGAGCTGACCGATTTCCAGTGGTACAAGTACAAGCAGCTCTCCTCCGGTATGCGCTCCCGTCTGGCATTTTCCATTTGCTGCATGGTGCGTCCGGATGTGCTCATCCTTGACGAGGTGCTCTCCGTCGGTGACGGCAGCTTCCGTCAGAAGAGCAGTGAAAAAATGCTCGAAATCATCAATAACGGCGCAATTACGCTCTTTGTCGGACACAATACCGTGACGATGAAGAAGCTTGCCAACAAGCTCCTTTGGCTTGACAAGGGCAAACAGATCGCCTTTGCACAGAACCGCGAGGAAACACTGGAGCTGCTGGCGAAATACGACCGTTTCCTGAAAGAACGTGCAGTGAATCCGAAGGCAGTGCCGGATCTGTCCCCCCTGCCGAATCTGCCGCTGAAGCGCAATCCCGACCAGCCCATCAGCTATGCCGAGTATGAGCGCATGAACCGGTATGCCAAAGCAAAGGAACAGCGTCTGCGCACCTATATGGACTTTCTGGATATGCTTGTCCGTGAGCCGCAGAGAATCCAGAATATGCGCAAATACCTGAAAAAACGCGATATCACGCATCTTGCAGTTTACGGCGATAATGCGATACTCAAAACCGTTGTACCGCTTCTGAAGCAGGCAGGCGTGAAGCTTGACTACATTGTCGAGAATGTCAAAAAGAGCGAACACTGCGATACGGTGTACCAGAGAAGCATCACGGAATTTCCGGATACGCAGCTCATTCTCATTGCAGACATGATGTACACGGAAAAAATTCAGGAAAAGCTCCCGTCACTGACGGAGATCCCGTTCTGCACTATGAATGAATTATTTGCATAAAGGCCACCTCTAAAAACCTCCCTCACGGCAGAATTTCTATGATTGACATCATCTGCCGCGTCAGAAAATCTTGCAATACATCAAGTATTCCTGCGATTTTCTTCCTTGCACCTGATGCCACTCATGTACGAAATTCTGCTCGTGTTCCGGTTTTTAGAGGTGCCCTAAACAAATTTTGTAAACCATGCCGCCTTGCACCATCTTGGCGGCATTTTTCTAAAAGGGAAGGAGTGATTCAAATGCGGCGGAAATTATATGATTTCTGCGTGAACCAGAATTACACCGTCAAGCGGCGGTATGAACAATTCGTGCTCTCCCATATGGGACTGCACCGGAAATGCCGCGCCATTTCGTGGCTTTACCTGCTCTGGCTGAATATCTGGTATCAGGTGCTGCACATGCCCGACCGACGGAAGATCCGTGCAAAAAACGAAAGCGGCACGGCATTTTCCCTCACTGCAAAGGAAGTGGCAGCAAAGCTCTGCGAATGCGATATGGTGTCCTTTGACATCTTCGATACCCTCGTTGTGCGCCCGTTTTCCGCGCCGGCGGATTTGTTCTATCTGGTGGGCGAGCAGCTGGGCATTCCGGATTTCCGCAGTATCCGCATCCGTGCGGAGAAAAAGGCAAGGGAACTGAAATTTGCCGCAGAGGGTACGGGCGAGGTGGATATTGCCGAGATTTACGCCGTACTTGCGCAGGAACTCGGCATCTCTGCACAGGAATCCATGGAAGTGGAAATCCAGACGGAATGCGAACTTTGCCAGCCCAACCCCTTTATGCAGGAGGTCTGGAAGCTTGTTCACGCGTCCGGAAAGCCCGTGATTATCACCAGTGACATGTACATGCGCCGCAGGGAGCTTGAACGGCTGCTCACAAAATGCGGTTATACCGGCTATCAGGAAATCTTCATTTCCTGCGAGCATCGCTGCGGCAAATATGACGGTACATTGTTCCCGATCGTGCGCAGGGCATTTCCGGAACAGCGCATTGCCCACATCGGCGACAACCGCAATTCCGACATTGCACAGGCACAGAAAGCCGGATTTGTCACCCTGCATTACCCGAATCTCAACGAATCCGGATATTCTTACCGTCCCGACCGCATGTCCCCGATTGTCGGTTCAGCCTATGCAGGGGTGGTCAACCGCCGTTTATACTGCGGTGCGCCCTGTTCTCCGGCATATGAATACGGCTATAAATGCGGCGGCATTCTGATGGTGGGATTCTGCCGGTTCATCCATGAACACGCGCAGAGAACGAATGCGGAAAAAGTGCTGTTCTTTGCGAGAGATGGCTATATTATGAAGAAAATCTATGACCAGCTCTATCCGGACGCAGCCACGGAATATGTCTACTGGTCAAGAGCAGCGGCGGCAAAGCTCTGTGCGCAGCTGTATCCGCAGGACTATTTCCGGCGGTTTCTCGACCAGAAAACCGGCAGGGGCATTTCGCTTAAGGAGATTTTCCGGTCGATGGGCATTGCTTCCATGCAGCTGGATTTTCCGGAGGATGAGGTACTGACCGAGCAGAATCTTCCGGCAATCAAGGCAGAACTGTACAAGCGGCTTCCGGAAATCGGTGCACTGTACCAGCCGATGTATGCACAGGCGGACAAGTACCTCAACGGCATTCTTGGCGGCTGTAAACGGGCAGTGACGGTGGACTGCGGCTGGGCAGGTTCGGGGAGTATTTTCTTTGAAGCCTACCTGCGCCGGCACATGGGACTGGATGTGGAAATCACTGGACTGCTTGCCGGCAGCAATTCGCGCAATCAGATCGACAGTGATTTCAGCGAGAGTTATTTCCAAAGCGGCAAGCTGATTTCGTATTGTTTTTCCGCAGCGCATAACCGTGAGTATTATGAATCCCATTTTCCGGCGAAAAAGCACAATATTTACTTTGAGCTTCTCTGTGGTGCGCCGGAGCCGTCCTTTACGGGATTCGATGCAAACGGTCTGACATTTGACGCGGAGAGTGAAAATACAGCGATGATAGGGGAGCTTCATGCAGGCGAGCTGGAATTTGCGCAGGATTACCTTGCTGCATTCCGGAAATTCCCTTATTTGTGTAATATTTCCGGCAGTGACGCATACGCGCCGTTCCATGCAGCAGTCAATGACAAACGCTATCTTTCATCCGTTTTTTCCGGCTGTGTGTTCGATGAAACAACAGGAGGAAGAAAAGAAAAACTATAGTGCAGAGCCTGCGCCGGCAGACGCGGTTGAAAGTGAATTCCCCCTTAGAATTGGCTAAGGGGGAATTCAGTCTGTCGAAAAACCTTGTTAGGTTCAAAGGACGAAGTCCTTTGGCGGGTTGAGGGTACGCAGTACCCTCGCAATATAGCCCCTCCCCCTCTGGGGGAGGGGTTGGGGTGGGGGCAGTTACAGGGGTGCTAACCCCAGAAAAAGACTTTTTCTACAAGCTGAATTCCCCCTTAGAATTGGCTAAGGGGGGAATTTTATGCTGATCTCCCCCAGAAAATGACCTTTTCGATAAGCCTTAAAAAGGGAAATCCCCCATATTTTCCCTTTCCAAAAAAAATCACTTCATTTACGCGAATTTTTTCATTTACCACTTGCATTATCATTTGAGATATGTTATAATATAAATAAGTGCATGAAAATGACTGAAGCGGTGGGGAAATATTCCCCCCCGTCACCCGAAACAAAAATGCTGATACACCCCGGAATCGGGCTGAAAATAGTTAGCAGGAGGAAAAGAAAGATATGGTTTTTGCAGGAGTACTGGCAGGCGGTGTGGGTTCCAGAATGGGAAACTATACCATCCCGAAGCAGTTTTTGACAATCAATGACAAGCCCATTATTGCGCATGTTGTGGAAAAATTTCTGATTCACAACGAAGTGGACCTTGTCATCGTGGGCATCAATCCGGCTTGGTACCAGACAATGGTCGACATCCAGAAAAAATACCTCAGCGAATTCAAAAACCTCGTGGTTGTAAAGGGCGGCGCAGACCGTAACGCAACCATCGACGCAGTTATCAAGGAAGCCAGAAAGCACAGCCAGGACGAGGATGATATCATCGTTACCCATGACGCGGTAAGACCGTTTGTGACTCTTAAGATGATTTCCGATAACATCGATGCTGCCAGAACCTACGGCGTATGCGATACCGTGATTCCGGCAACCGATACCATCGTGTATTCCGAAAATGGTGACCATATCACCGACATTCCGGTCAGAAGCAAGATGTATCAGGGACAGACACCGCAGAGCTTCCGCATTGCCCTGTTCGAGGAGGTTTACAGCTCCATGAGCGAGGAAGAACTGAAAATCGTAACGGATGCCTGCAAGATGTTCATGCTCAAAGGACATCAGGTGCATCTGGTGGAGGGACATGTTTCCAACATCAAGATTACTTACCCCTATGATTACAAAGTCGCACAGATTATGATGGAGAATATGAACAATGATTAGTCAGCAATTCAAACTTGTAGAACCCTTCGTGATCGAGTCCTTCTTTCAGGACATCAGCGTAAAGGGTACGGAAAACATTATCGTCAGACCGCGCCGCCTGTCCGTCTGCAAGGCTGACCTGCGTTATTATTTCGGTCTGAGAGATCCGGAAGTGCTCAAAAAACGCCTGCCCATGACGCTTATCCATGAGGCTTGCGGCGAGGTGCTCTATGACCCGCTCGGACAGTACCAGAAGGGCGATACTGTCGTACTTTTGCCGAATATCCCCGGTTCGGATACCTTCTATGACGAAAATTACCGCCTCGATTCCCTGTTCCGTTCCAGCAGAGCCGACGGCTTTTTGCAGGAATTGATGGAAATCAACAGAAATCAGGTTGTACCGTACACCAAAAAAGGTCTTGACGATGTGTTTGCATTCACCGAGGCGATCAGCGTCGGCGTTCATGCAGTCAATACCTTCCTTGCCACTTCCCATGCAAGACGCGATCATATCGCAGTCTGGGGCGATGGCGCAATTTCCTATTTCGTGTGCTGCGTTCTGCGCAATAAGCTGCCGGATGCAAAAATCACTGTGCTCGGTATCAACCCGAACAAGCTCCAGTATTTCCACTTCCTCGATGAGGTGCTCAATGTCAACCAGCTTGAAAACGTTTCCCGCTTTGACCATGTGTTTGAATGCGTCGGCGGCGTAGCGTCCGGCAAGGCAATTGACCAGATGATCGATACCGTAATGCCGCAGGGCACAATGATGCTGCTGGGCGTAAGCGAAGAACCTGTACCGGTCAATACCAGAATGGTACTGGAAAAGGGCTTGACCATGATTGGCAGAAGCCGTTCCGGCCGTGAGGACTTCGAGGATGCAGTAAGAATGCTCGAAGAGGACGATGTATTTGCAGCGCGTATGCAGCAGATGGTATCGGAAACTGTGGATGCCTTCTCTGTCAATGACATCAGCAAGGCGTTTGATTTGGCGAAAAATGCCGATTTTAAGGTCGTTATGAAATGGAATACATGATAGGAGATATTTGAGATGTTTATTTCGTATATTATTCCGCCCTTTCAGAGTGAGGAATATCTTGTGCGTTGTCTGGAGTCGCTCTATGGTCAGACATCGGATAATTTTGAGGTAATCGTTGCGGAATACCAATTCGGCAGCTGTGACGATTACATAAAACACGCTTTGGAAACAAAGCCGAATTTCAAAATCATTGACGAGTGCACGGATGAGGAAAAGTTCCGTGCAGCTGTGAAGCTTGTCAGCGAGTCTGCGGAATATGTGCAGCTGATTGAAGCGACTACGGTCGCTGTTCCCCATGCAGTGGAAACGCTGCAAAAAGCTGCAAATGATGCGGAACTCCTGCTGCCGGCAACCATTGTCAGAATTGCTGACCGTTTTGTCAAGCGATTCTCTCATGGCTGGGAGGAAATCAGCATAACTGAGGGCTTTACTGCATTTGATTACTGCTTTCAGAAATCCCTCTTTGACCGCTGCATTGAGAGCATTGCTGACGATTTCAACCGCGCTGAAACGCTGCTTGATGTCCTGCTTGGCAGCGGTACTTCCATGACATATGTGGAAAGCGTTTGCTACTATATTGCACCCGTTGAAATTCATGCAGCTACTATCGCATCGGACCAGTATGAACTGCTCACCCGTATTTCCGATAGCGTCTGCAAGGATGAGCTTGGCTCTATCAAGGTTAAGATGTACACCAAGTATGTCCGTCGTCTGATGATGGTGATCGATTCCGAGGATTCGGACTATGACGACCAGCAGCGCGCTTACGAAATACTGAAGAAATTTGGCGAAGATGCGTCGGAAAGCTACATCCTGAGCAAAATTTTCTCCATCAATACCGGCGTACCGGTAACGGATATGGACCATGTGGATCTGGGCGGCTACAAGACGCTGCGCAATGAAGTATTCCGCCTGACGGATACTACCACCAGTGTCAGCGCGATTCAGGAAATTTTCAGGGAGCAGGAGCTCAAGCGCATGGACGATGCAATGCGCCTTGAAAAGTGGATTAAGGCATACAATGCAGAACGTGCCGCAAATCAGGAAGCCGGCAAGAAGCTGCATGACGATATTCAGGCAGTTTCTGCAAACCTCCATTGCCTGATGCAGCGAATTGAAGAAGGCGGCATCGGACAAAAGGGCGGCGTTTCCACATTCACAAACCCCGTCACCGAAGTACCCTACCTTTTCGCAACCGGAAAGCTTGGATTCAAGACGATTTTCAAGTGCATCAACGGATGGTTCCGGTATAAGTTCAGCGGAAAGAAGTAAGCGGAGGTGGCATTGTGAGAGAGTATAATTATAAGGTTTCTATCATTGTACCCGTGTACAATGTGGAAGATTACATACGTCCCTGTCTGGACTCCCTGCTTGCCCAGACAATTGACCATAGCCAGATGGAAGTGCTGCTCATCAATGACGGCTCCACGGACTCCAGCCTTGATATCTGCTATGAATATGCCCAGAGCAACTTCATTTTCAAGGTGTTTGACAAGGAAAACGAAGGCGTTTCTGCAACCAGAAACTTCGGTATCCGCCATGCAACCGGTCAGTACATCATGTACCTCGACAGTGACGATACCTACACGCCCAAGACCGTACAGCTCGTAACGGAATTCTTTGACAAGCACTATGATGAAATTGACGTTGTATGCTACTATGACCAGTATTTTCAGGATGGCAAGCCCCTGCCTGCCCATGCAAGATACAAGTACCTGACAAAAACCGGCATTTATGACCTGAACAAGACCATGTTTGCCATGCAGGTGCGCCTGAACATCGCTGTCAAGAACAATTTCGAGGACAATCTGCTGTTCGATGAGGACATGATGTATCAGGAGGACCAGAAGTACTGCTGCCATATGCTCAAGGACAAGCTCAAGCTGGGCTTTGTCAAGGAGGCACAGTATAACTACCTGAAGAACGACAACAGCATTGTGGCAACGTCCACCAATGTTATCACTATTTTTGACAATACGATCGCCTTTTTCGAGGAGATTTTCAATTCCTATCCCGACAGCGTACCGGAGTATTATCAGGCATTGTTCATCCATGACTGCGGCTGGAAGCTCAAGCAGCACTGCCTGTTCCCGTACCAGTATCAGGGCGAGGAATTTGAAGTGCAGAACGGCAGACTGCTTGCCCTGTTCAAGCGTCTGGATGTGGATGTACTGATGAAATCGCCGACTGTGGACAATTTCCATAAGTACTATTTCATGCAGATGATCTGCAAGGATGAAATCATGGTGTATCCGGAAACAGGCAAGCTTTCCGTTGTCCATGGGGATACCGTCCTCAAAACGGAGAATTCCTGCGAGATCATCGTGAACAAAATCAAGCACAAGAAGAACAATTTCATGATGCTTGCCATGTTCAAGAGCATGTACGGCGCATTTACCAGCAAGCCGGTGATTTATGCTGTGGAGCAGACAGTCAATGGTGAGCGTGAGCGCAGAATGGATCTGTTTGTATCCTCTGACAGCTATTACAAGGCGCGTGAAAAAACCAACGTTTTCTGGGCATTCTATTACGAAGCCGACATGAACGAGGTGGAAAGCTTCGAGCTGTTCGTAGAGGTATGCGGTGTACGCTATCCCTGCCGCTACTACTTCATGCCCAACACCCCGCTGACCACCAACGCAAAGAGAAAGACCACACTTGTGGGTGATTTCTCCCTGACGTTTGAAAAGAACCAGTTCCTCATCAAGCTCCTTGATGAGAACGCCAAGCGCAAGCTCATCAATGCGTACACAGCCACCGTCAAGGACAAGACCGTTGTGTCCATCCGTAACGAGGCGCAGAAGTACCTTGGCAAGCGCATCTGGATTTACTATGACTGCAAGAATGTCAAGGGCGACAATGGTTACTACCAGTTTGCACACGACTGCAAGATGAATGACGGCATTGAACGTTATTACATCTCCAACAATCCTGCCGAGTTCATGGCAGAGTATGTGGACAAGGAATTCCTCCCGAATGTTGTAGTATTTGGCAGCATCAAGCATAAAATCCTCTTTGTCAGCGCAGAGAAGATTCTGACTGCATTTGTAGAGCCGTACAACTACAACCCCATGACACCGGCGGAATATGCAGCATTGTCCGACCTGATGCATTACGAGCTGATTTATCTCCAGCACGGTATTCTCCACGCAACACTGCCGTGGAAGTATACACCGGAGCGTTCTCTTGCCGACAGAATTGTCGTATCCTCCTACTTTGAAAAGGAGAATTTCAAGAAGAACTACAATTTCCGCGAACAGGACATTCTCCCCACGGGCATGGGACGTTTCAGCCAGATTGCCCCCAAGACGGAGGATGGCGACACCACCAGAAGAATTCTCTTTGCGCCCACATGGCGGCAATATCTGATTTCTCAGGCTGCGGACGGCACATGGATTCCGGAGGAGAGAAAGTTCGCAAAATCCAACTACTTCCAGCAGTTCAACGATTTTCTCAACAGTGACGCGCTCATTGCCGCATTGGAGGAGCATGACTGCGTGCTGGAAGTGAAAATGCACCCGATTTTTGAAATTTACGAGCCGATGTTTGAGGTGAAATCCGACCGCATCCAGATGGTCAATTCCATCCGCAATCAGCGTGATTATGCAATGTTCATCACGGATTTCTCATCCTTCACCTTCGACTTTGCTTACTGCAAGCTCCCGATTATGTATTTCGTACCGGATCTGTACGAATTCAATGCCGGTATGAACCAGTACCGTAAACTTGACCTGCCCTTTGAGGAGGCATTTGGCAAGCTGGTGACCAATGCAGAGGAAGCGTCTGCCGCACTTGTAGAAGCGATGGAGCGCGAGTTCGTTCCGGAACCGCTGTACCAGAAGCGTATGGACGAATTCTATCTGCCGATGGAGGACTGCTGCGGCAAGCTGTACGAATTGCTGATGAACGAATGATGCGGCACCTGCCGAATCAAACTGAATGAGTACTGCAACAATACCGCACAGGGGCATACTCTGTACGGTATTGCTGTACATGGAACGATTTACCCGAAAGATGGTGTATTATGGTTTTTGATAAACTCCCAAAAGAAATGAACTGCACCGGCTGTGGTGCGTGTACCAACGTTTGTCCTGTTGATGCAATCAAGATGGTTTACAGCGCGGATACCGGCTTTATCGTGCCGGACATTAACCCTGATAAGTGTATTAACTGTGGTTTGTGTACCAAGTCCTGCCCTTCCCTGAATGAGAAGCTTGACAACAACAAAGAGCCGAAGTTCTACGCATTCAATGCGGATGACGAAACAAGAAAGGTCAGCAGTTCCGGCGGTATGTTCTCCGTGATTGCAGAATATGTCCTTGCACAGGGCGGCTATGTCTGCGGTGCGGCATTCGATGAGAATATGCAGCTGCGCCACAGAATCGTCAGCAGCTCCGAGGAGCTTGCCCCCCTGCGCGGCTCGAAGTACCTGCAAAGCAATGTCGGCGACTGCTACAAGCAGATCAAGGCACTGCTCAAGGACGGACATATGGTCTTTTTCTGCGGCACACCCTGTCAGGTGGCAGGTCTGTACAACGTTCTCAAATCCCGTCCGGACAACCTGATCACCGCAGATCTGCTCTGTCACGGCACACCCTCCCAGAAGCATTTCGACGCGTATCTTGCAGATGTTTCCAACGGCAAAAAGGTCGTGAACGCGCAGTTCCGCAGCAAACGCTTCGGCTGGTCCTACCGCGGCATTATTGTCAATTTTGAGGACGGCACGGAATATGTCGGCACAAACACAGCAGAGGAGAAAGACCCCTATGTCATTGCATTCATCAAGAACATGATGATGCGTTATTCCTGCTATGACTGCAAATTCAACGCATATCCGCGTCAGGGTGATTTCACCATCGGTGACCTCTGGCATTCCGATAAGCTCGATCCCAAGAGCAATGACAAGAAGGGTACATCCTTTGTATTCCTGAATAATGCCAAGGCAGAATCCCTCTTTGCAGAGCTTTGCAAATCCGCGAAGTACTACAACGAGATTCATGTAGAGAATTACGCCAAGATTCCGAACAGAGTCAGAGCCAAGGAAACACCCCATCCGGCAAGACGGCGTTTCCTCAATCTCCTGAAAACCAAGAGCTTTACAGAAGCCTACAAGCAGGCTTTCAATGACAGATACGACATTGGTCTGGTCGGTGTGTTCGGAAACGAAAACATCGGCAGCATTCTGACCTATTACGGATTGTTCCACACGCTCACGGAAATGGGCTACAGCGTACTTCCCATCGAGCGTCCGCTGGATGCTCCCCTGAAAGTCAGCGAAAAGGCGAAGGCATTCAACAAGAAGTGGATGCCGGCATATGCGCAGTTCGTGCAGTATGACTCCATTGACGCAATGCGTGCGCTGAACGACAGATGCGACCAGTTTGTGGTAGGTTCGGACCAGATTTATTATGCAGCCATGTCCCGCAAGAGAAATCACTGTTACTTCCTCCAGTGGGCTGATGACCGCAAGAACAAGGTGGGCTATGCCTGCTCCTTCGGCGGCCCCGGCGGCAGAGGCACTGCGGAATATTACCAGTGGCTGCACTACTTCCTTAACCGTTTCAGCTTCATGTCCTCCAGAGAGGATGACGGCGTGAATCTGGTGAATGATACCATCAAGCTGGACAAGCCGGCACAGTGGGTAATTGATCCTGTGTTCCTGTGCAGTCCGCAGAAGTACCACAAGCTTGCCAATGCGTTCAAGCGCAAGCGTGAAAAGCCGTTTGTTGGTGCATATATCCTGATTCCCAGACCGCCGGTCAATGACCTGCTCAAAAAGACACATGCCAGATTCCCCGACTGTGATGTAGAAGTCATCGGCAGCAAGGAGATGATTAGCAAGGCAAGCGTGAAGAAACAGCAGGCTGCACTGGCAGGCTACAAGCATTTCGATTCCTTCCCCGTAGGGCACACGCTGGAAATCATCAAGAACTGCGAATATTTCATTACGGACTCCTTCCACGGCGTTTGCTTCTCCATCATTTTCAAGAAGAATTTCCTCGTACTGCCGCGTGATTTCCACGACAGATTCCATTCCCTGCTCAGCCGCATCGGACTGTCCGACCGCATCATCAAGGCAGACCATTCCAACCTGACCGAGGAGCATTTCAAGCCCATCGACTATGACAAGGTTTATGAGAAGCTCAATGCAGAGGTTGCCCGCTGCAAGAAGCTCCTTTCGGACGCATTGCAGAACAAGACCGAGGAATATTCCGACAGGGATGTGCTCATGCAGTATCTCGACACCCAGAACAAGACCATTCAGAGCTTGCAGGAACAGGTGGCACAGATGCAGCAGGTATTGACAGTGCTCCAGAACAATCCCCCTGCGGAGGATGAGCAGGCGTTTACAGAAGTATAAGGCGGCACAGCAAGCCTCCATCGCCCCAAATCACAGGAGAAACTATGATTTCAATTGTAATTCCGATTTATAACGGCTTTACAGCCCTCGATCCTGCGGTACTCCATGCGGCAGTGGATAAGGAGATCATCCTTGTCAATGACGGCTCCACGGACAATTCCGCAGCGGTCTGTCAGGGGTATGCCGACCGTTATCCGGAGGTCATTTTCATAGATAAGGCGCATACTGGCGTTTCTGACACCAGAAATGCCGGCATTCGTGCGGCTAAGGGAAAGTACATCATGTTTCTCGATGCCGACGATTCCCTGAAAGCCGGTTCGGTGGAAGCATTGGTTTCCTTTTTTGATGGCTGCGGCGATGCGGTGGACCTTGTGACTTACCCGATTACAACCATGTATCGGGGATTCCGCCTGCCGCCCCATTTCCGCTACCGGTCACTGACCTATTCCGGTGTCTATGACCTGCGAAAATTCCCCTATATCGGGCAGACAACCATGAACATCGTGGTCAGGAACAGGGGAGAGGACAATGTGCTGTTTGACACTGCCATGGACTTTTCCGAGGACCAGAAATACTGCTGCGATGTCCTGCGCGATAAGCTGAAAATGGGCTTTTGCAAGGACGCGGAATACATCTATTTCCGCAGTGAGGATAGTTCCTCCGGTCGCCTCAGTGGTGCGTGTTATGTCTTTGAACAGGCAATGCGTATGTTCGAGGAGATGTTCGCCCCCTATGAAAATGAAGTGCCGCTGGCATTCCAAGGGCTGTATATCAACGACCTTGCATGGAAGCTCCGCTGTAATATGCTCTATCCGTGGCACTATGAAAAGCCCGAATTTGAACGGGCACAGAGCCGCATCCGCGCACTTTTGCAAAGAGTGGACGACCACGTTATCTGGGAGCATCCGGAAATTGACCAGTACCACAAATGCTACTGGCTGTCCGAAAAGCACAATACCAAGGTGCAGGCGTTCTATACCCCTGAAGCCTTTGGTCTGTGCTGCGGCAAGGAGATTTTCCTACAGGAATCGAACGTGCAGCTCATGCTTGGACGCATCCGCATGGAGGGCAATACCATTCTGCTGCGCGGTTTTCTCAAATCCGGTGTATTTTCCTTTACACCGCAGCCGGAGCTGTTCGCCGTCACAAAGCACGGCAGGATCCCCCTTTCGCTCTATCCGTCCGCGCACAGCTACTACCTCTGCCGGACGCGCACCAATTGTTTCCATGCATTCTGTCTGGAGCTGCCGGTGCAGGAGCTTGATGAGCTGCATTTTGAAATGGAGCTTGGAGGCAATGTCTACGGCTGTACCTGCGATTTCCTCCCCAAATCCCCGTTTTCGCATTATTTCCAGCGTTACGAGGCTGTGGCAGGACAGCAGGGCATCCGCTTTGACCGTGCGCAGGAGAAATTTTTCCTGACGGACAAACCGGCACAGGACATTTTACACGACAATTCCAATGCACCGCTGGTGTCCTTTGACATTGCAGCCATCCGCCGGAAAGCGGCAAGACTGCGCTGTACACGGCAGATTCATCTGTACTACGACTGCCGCGGCGTGGACAAGGACAACGGCTACTACCGTTTTCTGGAGGATTTCCAGAAACAGGACGGCATAGAACGCTACTATGTCTGCACACAGGACGTGCGGATGCTGCGCAGGATGTTCACAAGCCAGCAGCGCAGATATGTAGTGGCATTCGGCAGCAAGCGGCATAAGATCTATGCACTCGCAGCACAGCGCATTATCACGGCATTCATTGAGGATAATAATATCCTGCCCTTTGCGCCGGAGGAATTGCCCATGCTTTCGGACTTTTTCGGATTCACCGTGGAATATCTCCAGCACGGAGTACTCCATGCCAGTGTACCGTGGAAGTATACGCCGGAAGTGGTCATTGCCGACAAGCTCTGCATTTCCACGGAATATGAAGCGCAGCTTTTCACAGAAAAATACCAGTTCCGGCAGGAGGATCTGCTGCGCAGTCCCATGCCAAGGCTGCGCCGCCTCAACCGCAGCGCAAAGCCCGAACGCCGGATTCTCTTTGCACCGAGCTGGAGAGAATACCTCATCGGCGACAATATCGGCGGCATCTGGCAGCCGCGCCGCGAGGTGTTTATCCAGTCGGATTATTACCGCAATCTCTGCGCCTTCCTGCAATCGGAAGCCCTGTGCAGCTGGCTGACGGCACATCACTACACACTCGATTTCAAGCTCCATCCGATTTTTGCAGCGTATGCGGATTTGTTCCAGCCCACCTGTGAGCGCGTCCGCGTGATACGGGATGCCGGAGAGATTGAACGTTATGAGATGTTTATCACTGATTTTTCGTCCTTTGTCTTTGATTTTCTCTATCTGGGCAGAACAGTGTTCAGTTATATTCCGGATGAAATGCAGTTCCGGTGCGGCATGAATTCCTATCGGGAAATCGAGCCGGAGAGTGCAGCAGCACTCATCCGCATTACGGACGCGCAGGATTTCTGCCGGAAAATCGAAAACGCTGCACACCAGCAGGCTGTGATCACCTTTCTGGATTGAGAAAAGCGATACAAGAACCAACGGCAAAATGCCAATTATCAGGAGGTATGAGCTATGTATGTCACTTTGTCAGATTCACATGACATTGTACTGGATTTAGGGGAGCTGCTGAAAAGTGGAAAGACGCCGAAAGTATATTACACTCTGTTTGAATGGAACAATGACGTTACCGTGCTCAATGAGGCACTGGGACTTTTTGACATGACTGCCGAGGGCTGTCTGTTTGAGGAAGCCCTCCTGCATCTGCGCCTTGCATCCCTGCGCGACCAGATTCGCAGTTTTTCCAAGCAGTGCAAGGGCAGTATGCTCAATTACGCACAGCTGCGCGCACTTTCCGAAACAGAGGAAATCGTACTTGTCACCAAAATCAGCGACAAGCATTTCAAAACACTCACCAATGCTCTGGAGCGTGAAAAAATCCGCTGCCGTCTGTATGAGTACAACGACATCCGGAACAGTTCCGTGGTGAACGGGGAAGTCAGAGTCATCAACAGAGTCGGCTACCTCAACAACTGGCCGTGGTTCATGGATATTCTGTACAAGGATATGCCGGTAGAGCTGCGCAAGGGGCTGAAGAATACCAATGTGACAGGTCCTGTCAATTCCAATGGCAAATTCTATTGCTATAAGGATTTCTCCTCTGAATATGCACAGTTCAAGGATGGCTACCGCAGAGTGCCGGGCTATACTCCCGTGGAGGGAATGCAGAAATATACTGTCACACTCCTCGGCGACAGCCGTTTTGCCCATGCTCATTCACCGGAGAATATGACCGTTGCGGCATACCTGCAAACTGCACTCAACGAGAAGAAACTGCACTGCGAGGTAAAGAATATCAGCGTGTGCGCCAATAAGCTGCAGAACCAGTTTGCAATGCTCAAAAGCATGGAACTGGGTGCGTCCGATGTGATTATCTGCACAGACTGTCCGGTTGGTCAGTACTATGATGACCTCAAGAAAATCCCGCTGGAAACACTCGCGCGCGTTAAGGTACGCATGATGTACGATATGACGGAATACTGCCATGCAAGAGGCGCGGAAATCTACTTCCTGCACCTGCCTGCCATCAACGATATTCCCAATCCTACGCCGATTGAGCAGTTCATTGCCCGTTCCTACGGTCAGACCTACAAACCCGATACACTGCACGAAACCATCAAGCAGTACGCGGCTGCCTGCGGTGTGCGGATGCTCGATTTCACGGATGTCCTCATCAATACCGAACGCACCGCATTCCTCATGGATGAAAGCCATCTCTCACCGGAAGGCTCACAGTTCACAGCAGTCATGCTCAGCGGCTATATCAGCAGTTGGATCACACAGAAAGAGCTGCTGTTTTCCGAGGAAGTGGACGCGCTCATGGAACGCGTCTATGCTGCACATGACAAATATGCCATGGAATCGCGCTTCAAGGGGCTGAATGAATACCTCGACGGTCTGCGCAAGCTCTCTGCGGATAAGCCGGAAAACTGCGGCGCAATTGTCATGAACTGCAACCCGTTCACGCTCGGTCACAGATACCTCATTGAAACTGCAAGAAAGAAGGTGAAGCACCTGTTCGTCCTTGCCGTGGAGGAGGACCGCAGTGTGTTCAAGTTTGCCGACCGTATCGAAATGATGCGCCGCGGTACAGCCGACCTGAAAAACGTGTCCATCATCCCAAGCGGTAAATTTGTCATTTCCTCCCTGACCTTCCCCGAATACTTTGAAAAGAGCAAAAAGCCCGATGTGACGGTGGATACCACCATGGATCTGGAAATCTTCGGCGAATACATCGCACCTGCATTGCATGTAAAAACCCGCTTTGTCGGCGAAGAACCGATTGATATGGTCACAAACCAGTATAACCGCAGCATGGAGAAGAATCTCCCGAAATACGGCATTACCCTTGTGGAAATTCCGCGTAAGAAATCGGGCAAAGCGGTTATCAGCGCATCGCGTGTGCGCAAGCTTTTGGATGAAAAGGACTATGCAGGTGTAAAGGCGATCGTACCCAAGACCACCTATGACTACCTGATTAACGTGCTGGGGTATTGATATGCGGACACAATATGATTATCTCATTGTCGGCGCAGGACTGTTCGGCGCAACGTTTGCATTTGAGGCAGCAAAGCGCGGCAAAACCTGCCTTGTCATTGACAAGCGGCCGCACATCGCCGGCAATGTCTATACCAAAACACTCACGCAGGAGGGCTTGGAGGGTATCTGCCAGCATATCTACGGTGCGCATATCTTCCATACCCATGACAAAGCCATCTGGGACTATGTCAGCCAGTTCTGCGAATTCAACAATTATATCAATTCTCCCGTTGCCATCTACCACAATCCTGAAACGGATGAAGATGAGCTGTACAACCTGCCGTTCAATATGAACACGTTCTATCAGCTCTTCGGTGCGAAAACCCCTGCCGAGGCAAAGGCTGCCATCCAGAGGGAAATTGACGAATGCGGCATCACAGGTGAGCCGAAAAACCTCGAAGAACAGGGAATGCGCCTGAGCAAGACCGTGTTCACAAAGCTTGTCAAGGAATATACCGAAAAGCAGTGGCAGCGTGACTGCAAGGATCTGCCTGCAAGCACCATCCGCCGCCTGCCGTTCCGGTTCCGGTTCGACAATAACTATTTCAATGACCGTTATCAGGGCATCCCGATTGGCGGCTATACGCAGATCGTGGAGAAAATGCTCCGTCATGAGAACATTGATGTGCTGCTGCAAACGGAGTATTCCGACTTTGTCAAGTGCACGGATACGCAGTTCGGCAAGACCGTCTATACCGGTCAGGTGGACGCATTTTTCGGCTACAAGCTTGGCAGACTCGACTGGAGAACGGTGTATTTCGAGGATGAAGTACATGACACGGACAGCTTTCAGGGCAATGCCGTGGTCAATTACACCTCCCACGACCGTCCGTGGACGCGCATTATCGAGCACAAGTTCTTTGAGATAGAACGCTGTGCGGATACGCCGCGCACCATCATTTCCAAGGAGTATTCCACGGAATGGCACGAGGGACTTGACCCGTATTATCCAGTGAATGACGAGAAGAATACCGCGCTCTACCGCCAGTACAAGGCACTTGCGGACGCGCAGGAAAACGTCATTTTCGGCGGCAGACTGGGATTGTACCAGTATTATGACATGGACGACTGCATCATGGCGGCACTGGACGCAGTGAAGCAGGAATTTGGTGGATAATCCCGACAACAGAAAGGAACATTTCCCATGCACGGAACAATCATCGTCCTCGAAGGGCTTGACGGCTGCGGCAAGAGCACGCAGTTTGAACTTCTGAAAGAAACTTTCACCGACTGCCGCTTCATCACCTTCCCCAATTACGATTCCCCCAGCGGTCAGCTCGTCACCCAGTATTTACAGGGCGAATTCCACGAGGAAAATGCCCTGCGCAGTGCCTATTCCGCCAGCAGCTTCTATGCGGCGGACAGATATGCAAGCTATAAGAAAGATTGGGAAAAAGACTATCTTTCGGGAAAAACCATCATTTCCGCAAGATACACCACATCCAATGCATTCTACCAGATGACAAAGCTCCCCCGTGATGCGTGGGAGAGCTATTGCGGCTGGCTGTATGATTTTGAGTATGAAAAGCTCGGCATTCCCAAGCCTGACGCGGTGATTTTTCTCGATGTTCCCATCGAGGTTTCCCAGAAATTGCTGTCCAATCGCTATGACGGCGACGAAGCGAAAAAGGATATTCACGAAGCCGATGTGAATTATCTCAAAGCCTGCCGTGAAGCTGCGATGTATGCCCATGCACACCGCCCGACAGGGGAGGAGTGGCATATCATCCAGTGCTGTGAAAACGGCGAAATGCGCAGTGTTTCGGACATTCAGGGGGAGATTGAACGGATCGTGCGGAATATCACATCCTCAAAAAATGATGAATAGAAGCAAAACCGCCCGAAATGGGCGGTTTTCTTAGTTATTTCAGAAAATTATCCAGCAGAGCAAAGGTCACGTCAATAAACGCACTGATTTGCTGTTCCATAGTGTCCGGACTGAGCTGCACGGTGATGATCATAGTGCTGTCCGCTTCGTAATGCCATGCTGAAATTTCCGTTCCGCGAATGCTGTTCAGATATGCCTCCACTTTTTTATATTCCGGCACATACTGACGGAAATCGTCAAATTTCAGACGGAAAAAATACTTGTTCTTGTAGCAGAACATATTGTAGCGCAGAATTCTCTGTTCGCCAATATAATACCCGATATTAAATGCATTGTGCTCGCTTGCATCAAGTGTGAAATTGTTCTCCGTAAACCGCTGCAGTGATGCCGGTGCTTTCATTTGCAGCTTGTATTGCAGAATACTCTTGACAAGCCGGTTTGTCATGCTGATGAAATATTTACCGATGCACTTGGCATTTTCTGCGATAACATCTCTCTTATCCATGATTTCATATTTTTCGTGCAGTTCTTCGTTCAGAAGCAGACTGAAATCATTGAACGTATTGATGTCCATGCCATTCTTGGCAGCTTCCAGAAAATACGCCGCCAGTGCAATGCCGGTTTTTGTGGGAATTGCAGAATGCGGATTGTTGTAATCCGTTGCGTTGATCCATGTAATGATGTTGCCGTGCTGCGAAATGCCAAATGTCGGTGTGATGTCATGCATTGCCAAGAACGGTGTGAATTGCAGTTTCCATTCATTCTGCGAACTATAATTGAATGAGATGAAGAAATGACAGGTCGTATTTGTCAGTTTTAGCTCGTTTCTTCCGAATTTGTCCTCCTGTGCAAGGTCAATGCCAAGACTTGCGAAATGGTCATAGACAGTCGGGACTTGCCAATCTTTCAGTATCACCTGCGGATTGATGGCAATTGCAGAAGAATGGTCGAGCAGGTTTGCACTGTAAAGTGCGGAATAACCGCCGCCGGAACTGCCAACAAAGACAACATCCTCCGCACGGATTTCCTGCTGTGCCATCACCTTTTTGACAATGTCTGTCAGAAGATGCAGATAGGACTGCTCCGCCGTTCCATAGTACCACTGAACGGAAATGAATTCACCGTGAAAATGGTACATCGGGTCATCAATGCACAACACATTTCCTTGCAGAAAGTTCTGGTACTTCCAGCGAAGAAGAAGCGGATAGCGTTTGTTGGCGGGTGTTCTGCCACCAGAGAGCATGACAAACAGCTTCTTGCTCTTTGCCGGCAGAAAAAGACACTCAAACGGAACGTCTTTATGCGTTACTGTATAGCGCATCTGCCCCTTTGTCAGCTGCAATTCTTCCAACGTGCACTGGAAAGGCTCCTGCTCTATCCAGCTTTTGTTAGGTTTACGCAGCTTTGCCATTTCCGCTGCCGCTTCGTCAGGATTTACCGACTGTATCAGACGGGGAAATTGCAGCGGAATACTGCCGGATATTTGTATTTCTTTTTCTGAATGCATGACACTTCCTCCATTCAGCTCTATTGATGATAAAAGCCATTTCATTATACCATATATGAAATTGAAGTGTGTTAACAAAAAGCGAACGATTCATGAATAAAAAGAACCGCTTCTGCATCTCCAAACAGAAAACCCGACTCCCCTGAGGGAATCGGGCTGTTTTTATGCGTCAAGATATTCGTTGAGAATTCCAATTGTCAGTTCTGTAAATTCTGCAATCTGCTTTTCTGCATTGTCGGGATTGAGCAGGAGCGTCATGACAAGCGTGTCGTTCTTTTCATAGTACCAACGCGTCAGGTACATACCCTTGCAGCCGTCCAGAACTGCGTCAAGCTCTGCCTTTCGGGATACATATTCTGAAATCATATCGAATTTCATGCGGTAGTAAACTTTACCGTCATGGTAGAAGATATTGTACCGGTACCCCATCTGCTCACCAATATAATAACCGATATTCCCCGTTTTCCATGCTTTGGTCTCTACCTCGAACCGGTAGTCCAGATAGCGGCGCAGGGCAGGGGAAGCCTGCATCGGTAGACGGCGGTACAGGGCTTCTTCAATGGTACGGGAAATACTCTTCAAAAAGTACTGGTAATAGGTGTCAAGCTCCTTATTAGCCGTTTCCAGCTTCATACGCTGGTCGTACTTCTCGTACAGCACTTCATTGAGGAGGGAACTGCATGGCTGGAGTGCGTTCAAATCGAATCCCTCTTTCATTTTCTCGCAGAGATACGATGCAAACGCCAGTCCCGTCTTTTCCAGAAATACCGAGTGCATGTCGCTGTATTCCGTGTGGTGCAGCCATGTCACGATCTGCTTGTTCTGCGAAATACCGTACTTCGGCGTGATGCCATGCGCCTGTGCAAAGGGTGTGAACTGCTGTGTGATGTCCCATTCGGATGCCGCATTGATGACGAGCAGAAAACGGGATTTCGGGTTTGTCAGTTTGAGAAAGTTTCTGCCGTATGTGTCCTCGCCGGTCAGGTCAATACCGAGCTTCTTGAAATGCGGAAGTATTGTTTTCGGGTCCCAGTTCTTCAGTACAAGCTGCGGATTCATGGCGATGGCTGCGGAATCATCCAGCAGATTCGCGCAATACAGCGAAGCATAACCGCCGCCGGAGCTGCCGACAAAGGTAACATCCGTTGCCTTAATGCCCAGCTGCGCCATTGCCTTTTTCACTATGTCGAGCAAAAGGTGGAGGAACGGCTTGTCCTTTGTACCGTAGTACCACATAACACGCGCGAATTCCGGATGGAAATGGTACATCGGGTCGTCAATGCACAGGACATTGCCCTGTAAGAAATTCTGGTACTTCCAACGGAGAAAACGCGGATAACGGCGTATTTTCGCACCGCCGCCGCAGAGCATGACATAGAGTTTCTTGCTGCCATCCGGCAGGTACAAGCACTCAAACGGCACATCCTGATGCGTCACCACATAGCGGTTCTGGGTGGGGTTGAGCGTAAATGCGTCAAAATCGCAGGAAACCGGCTCCTGTTTCATCCAGTCCACGTTGGGCTTGCGCCGCTGCGCCATTTCAGCGGCAGCATCCGCCGGTACGGTGGATGATACCAGAGAGGGGAAGTCCTTAAAATGGAAAGCGGACTCCTGTTTGCTATGAAATAAACTCATTTGTGTTCCTCCATTGAAATCCCCTTGACTACAGCAAGGGGTAATAATTCTCGTCAGAATCCGGCATGTCGCAGGTATTTCCCATATCACGGAATTTGCAGTAACCGCTGCGCTGGGATGTTGTCCGGAACATTGCAGGAAACCGCTTGCCTTCCGCATTTTTTGCAAATACAGCAACATGCGCAAATCAAGCTATTATCACAATTATAGCATAGATTCCGACTTGAAATATGAACATTTCAAGAACAAAAGCTAAACAAACAAAGAACGGGAGGGATGCAGGTGATGTGGGAAAGGAAGAAGATAAGGGAAAGTGAGAAGCAGCATGAATATAGGCTATGCCGCATAAAGACCGTCTGCGGCTGAGCGCATGATTGTTGCCGCATTGTTTCCGTCATCTTGCCCAAAAATTCCTTAAGATACGGCAATATGCCCGCCGAATTTTTGTTCAACCTGACGAAAACTCCACAGCAAATCCGATGCACTGTTCTTTGTGTGGTATTGCCTATAATTTAGCGAGCGATGGATAATAGAATTGTACACAGTCACGAAAAGCGAAAAATGGCTTGACAAGAGGGAAGAAATGTGGTATACTAAGTAAGTACTGATGAGGTACAGCAAAGAGAACGCGGGATGGAGCAGCTCGGTAGCTCGTCGGGCTCATAACCCGAAGGTCGTCGGTTCAAATCCGGCTCCCGCAACCACAGAAACCCCGAAATTTAGCCATAATTTCGGGGTTGTAATTTTATCCGTGTGATGATGTGAAACGTGCATACCCTTACCGTACCCTTAAACTTTTGGGATGGTAAGGGTATTTCTGCATTTTGTTGTTGCACAGGCTAACAAATAGGAAAATTCTTTGAAATTTGGCGGTGCTGAGATGAATGCGGATACAGCATGATGCACAAGGATGTCCGCTATATAAAGACAAATGTATTGAATTTTATTCTGTAGAGAGGACAGTCTTTCTGATTTCATGTGCATACTGACGAAATTTTGTATTTTTCAGAAAATTCCTGCCAATATTGCAAAATACTGAGAAATCGTGTATAATGAATGTAACAAAAGTCTGCTTGCAAAGGAGCTGAACCATATGCTGATCGACATTTCACAGGAGGTGTTCTCCTGCAAGGTTTATCCGGGTGATCCCAAGCCCGAACAGAGCCGTCTGCAAAGTACAGCAAACAGTGGTCTGTACAATCTCACCGCATTCTCCATGTGTGCCCACAACGGTACGCACATTGACGCACCGTTTCATTTTCTGGACGATGGAAAGACGGTTGACCGGATGGGACTTGTCCCATTTGTGGGTGACTGCTATGTGGCAAGGCACGAGGGGGATGTGACAGGGGAGGATGCTGCGGCGATTCTGGAGAAAGCGAGGGCTTTGTGTGCAGCGGAGCGTATCCTGCTTGCCGGAAATCTTACTGTCACTGCTGAAGCAGCCAGAGTGTTTGCGGATGCCAAGATCCAGCTCATCGGCAACGAGAGTCAGACGATCGGTCCAGAAGATGCACCGATGGAGGTGCATCTGATCCTGCTTGGTGCGGAGGTGGCTCTGCTTGAGGGAATCGTTCTGACGGATGTGGAGGAGGGAAAGTATTTTCTGAGTGCAGCTCCTCTCAATCTGGCAGGATGCGACGGTGCACCGTGCAGGGCGTTCCTGATGAAATAACTGCCGCTGATTGGATGAAAACTCGACCACTTTTAACATAACTTTAGGAGGTTACCATGAGACTTTACATGAAACAGCGTATCTTCAGCTGGGGCGACAAATTTTCCATCTATGACCCGGAGGGAAATGAATGCTTCTATGTCGAGGGCGAGATCTTTACATTTGGCAAGAAACTGCATCTGTATGACCTGAACCGTCGGGAGCTTGCGTTCATTCAGCAGCGTCTGCTGTCATTTCTGCCGAAGTATGAGATTCTGAGAAACGGCACACAGATCGCCGAGGTGGTGAAGGAGTTCACCTTCTTCCGTCAGGAGTATAGCGTAAACGGACTTGGCTGGAAGGTGCATGGCGATATTTTCAGCCATGACTATGAGATTACAGCGGGTGGTCAGCGGATCGCACAGGTGTCGAAGGAGTGGTTCACGCTGGGTGATGCCTATGAGATTGACATTGCCGATGGTGCGGATGAGGTGACAGCACTGGCGGTCGTGCTGGTGATTGATGCTTGTATTGAGGCGGCGAGGGATAATGATTAAGGAAGTAATGTGATACCGATTCAGGGCATATCTATCAGGAGTAATGATTTTAGTGAAGAGTAGAAATATTCTGTGAAAAAACGCTGAGGACATCTGTCAATTGCGGTAGATTGACAGGTGTAGAAAATTGGATCTCAGCTTCTTTCAGTATCATTACTTTGACAATTAGAGGTTGATAACGGTTACAAAAGACAATAATATTTGGTGGGTTTGAGGGAACGCAGTATCCTTGCAATATAGCCCCCCTTGGGAGGAGGGAAGGGAGAATTTTGGCGTACTTGCCATAGAAAAAGTGTCTATATTTAAATAGGATGTGAGTGCCATAACTGTGTTGTAGTTGTAGTAAATGTTACACAATAATCGGGAGGTGCGATATGGGTAATGATCTGTATAAAGATTTCTATGAATATTGTAAGAGCGAAGAATGTCAAGCTTTACTTGAACAATATATGCAAGAACTGAGAGAAAGAGAAGAATTCATGTGTAATAAGGGCATTCCACAAGGGGGAAATGGGTGTGGAATGAGTCCAGTAATGCTTAATCAGCCATCTCCGATTTCAGTGATACTTCCACCAGAAGGAAAATATCAGAATACTGAAATGGTTCGGGTTCATGAAACAGTAGATCGAATTTATATAGATGATAGGACCTATGAATCAATCTTGACGCAGCAAGGGTGCTTTTCTAAGATGCCCGTGAATAAAACAACCGTTATTGCGTATATCATTATAAAAAACGCTAAAAAATATCATCTCGATGTCGGATATGGACAAGATTATCTTATTCATATTGATGGTATTGCTACGTCACCTCAAACGGGTAATACAACGGAATTCTCGTTTGCCATTATGCAAGAACATTATGAGAAGAATCGTACATTTGATTTGTTTAAGCAAGCAGGATTAACACATTTTTTTACTCTCAAGTCTGACGTTGTGGTAAAGAAAGCACTGAGTATTTATATCTCACAAAAGCTTGAGGGTGTAGAGCCAATTGGAACCATTCCATACCACGCAGGGTTCTTTTTTATTGATGAAACCCCAAAATTTATTGCGAAGGGAGCAGATAATACAGAATTCTCGAAAGTAATTTCAAATCGTTCTTTTGCTAGAAATTCATTTCCGCTTGCTGATGTGAAAGTGTCACGTTTTATGGAACTACTACATCAATCGGATGACACAATCACCAGTTTGTTTCTGCATGTTGTAAGGTGGGCATCAATGCTGACTTCAATTTTAGAGCGTAATGAATTGAAGCAGCGTTCCATTTTGAGTGTAATAGGCAGCGTTGAGGAGGTTGGTACCTATCTGTGTGTGTTTGGAAGAACGGAAGAACATTCACATATTTGTCAATTGGAACAGAGTGTGTCAAAGATAAAAAAAGCAATATTTGAACATCAGGATGAGGTTCTTTTGATGGTAGATAAAAGTGCTTCTGTCATTCCACAGTTGCTAAGTCATTCACAGAAAGAAAAAGCGAAGGAAGTCTTAAATCTAATTCATGAGCTTTTTGTAATGAATAACCTTTATGATCTAGATGAACAAATAACAAATCAAAAAGTTCACTGTACTTGTGCCTTTGTTAATGGTTATGGTGATGAGATGCTTCCTTCCGATTCTGTTATCAGAGTTTGTGCACCAAAATTGAGGAACAAAAACATAAAAGAACAGCTGGAAGTCTATGAAGCGTTTGATTCTCTTATTTTGGATATGGTAGAACAACATTATGAAAAGGTAAAAGATAAGCTCTGTTATTATCGCATAGGTGCTGCTTATGATATATTTCGGTACAACAAAGGATTAAATAATAAACAAAAAAGTTCCTATGAGACTTGGTATGCGACATTTTCTCTCATAACAGATATGATTGCGGTTTTACCAGTAAGCAGTGATGACTTTTCTGAGTATCTTTTCGGCCTGTTTTATACATCAAACGAATATTCGGATAAGGAATACTTGGTACAAAAGGTTGGTGAACGGATAAGCCAGATCGTTTTCAATGGAGAAGCGAATATTATTAATGATCATAAGTTGTTCCATGTTGCCCCTAGTGAGGAAAAAGCCAGTGTTTATTTGAAAAATGGAGTTCTGTATTTCAGAAATCGTGATTTTAAAGAATTGATCACAAGCAAAATTTCTGGTAGGGTCAATGATTTGGAGGTGAAGAAAGCACTCGATGAGGCGGGGTATTTGGAAACAGAGGGCAATGGTTATGAAATGAAAATAAAACTCACATTGGCTATGGGACAGGTAAGATATGTTGCTGTTCATACTAGTTTGTTGGCGGATCATGTTTGTAAACAACTTCCATATCTATACAGTACTTTTGTTCCTTGTCAAGATGATGGTTCGATTTGTAGAGTGCCTCTGGGACTGGATGAGAAAGAAAAGCAATTATATTGGAGCGTCGGACATCAAGATTTAAATAATCTGGCAATGTTAGTGACAGGAGCACCTGGAAATGGAAAAAATACATTCGTACTTCGATTGGCAATTGAGTTGACTAAGAAAAAGCGTAATGTAGTATTTATTGATTATACGGGGAGTTGTGCACCTGACGAGTTGCTGAAGATGGGTGTGAGTGAACAGTGGGTTGCAGAGAACGTTTGTTACGTCCATCCAATGGAGAGATGTGATACAGCACTTTCGAGTGGTAAAATAGTAGTGTATTCAATTGATCCCCAAAAACCTCTTGATGACATTAAAGCATGTACAGATAGGTTGTTGTGTGAGTTGACTGGATGGTGCGAGGCGGTGGAAGAACGTCAGGTACATATTGTTATTGACGAAGCACATATGGCAAATCTAGGTGAAGATTCAGTCATTGCAACTACGCTTAATCTTAAACGAAAGCGTGGGGTATCACTGATTTTGATTGCCCCAATATACAATAACTGTAAAGTAAAAGAGAGGACGGTACTGGGCTCTGTCAGCACCAAGGTAATATTTGGTACATCAACCTTGAAGGAAGCTAAGTTTTCTGCAAAGGAGATTGGCATGGGGTGTGAGAGGGAGCTGTCTCGTCAGGTGATGTCCATGAAAAAAGGGACATGCTTGGTTGTTGGATTTTTAGAGGATAGCGATGGGGAACTGAAAAGAGGTCTGATCCGTATCCATAACGAAAAAATAAAAATGTAGGCGTTTTTTACACCTCTCGGAAAACGCTCTAATATAAGGGAAATTTGATGTGTGGTTAAAAAATGGATACTTTTAAAAATCGGAGGAGCATGATCACCCGTCATGCTCCGTCCTCATTTAAAACAACCCCGCCAACTTATTCATACTATCCCGCATCAGATCCAGCGACGTATGGCAGTACAGGTCCATCGTGATCTGCACCTGCGAATGCCCCAGAATGTCGCTCAGCGTTTTCACGTTCACGCCATTCTCAATCGCTCTGGTGGCGAACGTGTGCCGCAGGGCATGGAAGTTTGCATGTTCCACCCCGGCAGCTGCCAGCAGGTAGTTGAGTGCGTCACGCATCGTGTTCGGTTCGACACAGGTTCCCAGCGGCATCGCAAAGATGTACCCGTTGTCCTGATAGATCTCCGCATAGCAAGCCTTCTCCTGATCCTGTGCCGCCTTGTGCTGCATCAGCATGGCGAACACATTATCCGGAATCGGGATCTCACGGAAACCGCTGTTGGTCTTGACATTGCCCTCCAGTATCGCTGTGTTCCCACCTGCCGAGATCTTCTCGCCGATGCTTTTCTTAATCCTCTGCAAGGTACGGCTGATTTTGATGGTCTGCCTGTTGAAGTTCACATCCGACCACTTGAGAGCACAAAGCTCACCAATGCGGAGTCCCGTTGCCAGATCGAACAAGATCGCAAACCCCAGCCGGTGCATGTGGATCACCTGCAGGAGCCGCCTCTGCTCATCTACCGACAGCACACGCATTTCCTTCTTCACCTGCTTCGGAATCACAGCGTTGTCCGTCGGATTTTGCAAGATCAATCCGTTGACTTTCGCCTGTTCCAATGCCTGATGAAGCATATTGTGCAGATTCCGGATGGTCTTGGCACTCAGACCGCCTCTGCCGTCCGTCCGCCCCGATTCGTACTTCTGGTTGTAGAAATTCTGGATCATGACCGGCGAGATGTGCTGGAGTTGTACCTTGCCAAGTGCCGGATTGATGTGGTTGTGGACGTATCCCTCGTAGCTGATGTAAGTGGACGGTCTGACCGAGATCGCCGCATAGTTGTGGATCCACTGGAGCATCCAGTCACCGAGGAGGATACTCTGTGGGGGGACATATGTCCCCACCTGTTTCTGATACAGAACCTCGTTCAGCTTTTCCGCAACCTCTTTTCTGGTGTTGCCATAGATGGAACGCTGAATCTGTCTGCCGTCGGGGGTTCTGCCATCCGAATAACGTGCCTCCCATTTGCCGTTGGAACGCTTGCGGATCGAACCCTCATTCTTTCCGTTCTTACCCATAATACGCCTCCTTAAATGACCTGCCCTCTGCTGTTTTCCAGCCATTCGAGGAAACGCTCTCTGGGAATCAGAATACGCTTGCCGATTTTGAGAGCCGGAAAGCTCTCTGCATTCATGAGTGTGTAGGCACAGGTTGTGGAAATGTGCAGGTAGCCTGCCACATCCTTGACGTTCATGACGAGCGGAAGCTCATCGTTTGACTGATATGTCGGTAAATTCATATAATTACCACCTTTCTAAATTTTTTACTGTACAGTTGGTGGGTAAGTAGATTTTTATTTTTCACAGCAAAGATTTTCGTGCAGAATACCACGCATTTCCTCCGGCTCATTCAACACCCCCTCAATCTCATCATAGGAATACCCCATCTCCACCAGCTCCAACACCTCATCCTCCGTCACGCCGAAACAGTGGCACATCAGAAGCAGCGTTTCCAGTGCTTCGTCCGGCTCGCTTTCGTCCTCCCAAGGACAGTACCGAAAGAACGGATCATAGAACATGGTCTGAAACGTGTCGCCGGAGAGATTGCCCCGTGCATCAATCTTCAGAATATCGCCGTTTTTCACATCCAGCACCTCATAGTCAAAACGGAGAAGCCCACAAGCTTTCAGTGCTTTTTCCATGATCGACTGCGTGGACGTATAGACATACAACCCGATCAGGGGGAAGTGAATCAGATACAACGGACTGCTGCCTTTCACAAAATACAGCGAATTTTCGGCATCGAGCAGTGTGAACGTGAAGTTACCGGAAACATCCTCCGCCATCTGTGCAAGCGACTCAAAACTCAAATCCCCACTCTGTTCCAGAAGCTGAACACCCACATAGCTGTCCGTCTCAATCTTTGTAGCGGGCAGCTTCTTTGTCCTCCGCAGCTCCCGATCGTTGTACAGCACGCCATTATGAGCAAAGGCAAACTCCATCCCAGCAAATCCACGGAATGGATGATTGTTAAAGTTGTGCTTCTGATTCCCCTGTGTCGTAAATCGGGTATGTCCCATCAAAGCGGACGTTCCAGCCGGCACACGAAATTTCATCTTATGGGCAGGCTTCGGACGTTTGTAGATTGTGATTTTCCCGTCACGGACATAGGAGATGCCCGAAGCATCCGTTCCACGTTCCTCTGCCGCATTCGCCAACGCCTGCGTCAGTTTTTGCAGGACTTTCGGCGAAATCTTGCCA
>SVNO01000071.1 GCA_015066845.1 Ruminococcus sp.
GCTGCGTCCAAAGGGGACGGGTGTCATACCCTCACCAAAGGCCGCTGTAGTCGCAGCCGCCACTGCCGCGTGAGCGCGTTTTTTTTTATGTTCCAGTGATACTTTCTGCACATGGCTGAGCGTGTCCTGCAATTCCTCCGGCAGCAGCTGTGTCATAATTTCAATGAGCGTGTCCAGACCATATGCCTTAATGGGCGGATAACCCTCGTCGATCTCATAATCCATCGCAAGCACAGGAATTACCTGACAGACATTCAGATTTTCATTGAGAATGAAATCTTTCATCGCCTTTGCATTCTTTTTGGAGAATGATTTGGTCAGCACGAGAATTACGGGCACCTGTGTTTCCTGACTTTCAGCAGTAAAATCACGCAGCCACTCGATTTCCTCCGGTTCAATGCGGTCGGAGGCAGTGTTGATGCAGTACCAGATGCAGTGGATTGCTGCATTGACATCCTTGGCAGCATGTCCCTTGCGGATGGTACTGAGAATTTCCTGCTTGACTTCCTTCTGCGCATCCTTCCCCAGCTCAAAACCGCGGGTATCGTAAATCGTCAGGGGAAAGTCTTTTTTGCTGTACTGCTTCATATGGGTGGTGATGGGCGTACCCACACCGGTTTCCGCGAGATTTTCGCGGAATATGCTGTTGATCAGCGTGCTTTTGCCAACGCCGGTCTTTCCGGCAACGATAATGTTCAGCTTGTGCAGATTGCCGATGCGGTCACTGATGGCATTCATGCAGTCCTGCACCATCTGCGTTAAATCCATAGACATTTGATAGTCCCCCTTTTTGTTGGGATGGCAGTCGGCTGCCCTCTCCATTATACCAGAAATTCCGGCAAATTGCAAGTGCCAGTTTCAACCAGCACTGAATGATGCATTGCGGTATTGAAAGAAAGCCCCGCATCGGGCTGCGGGGCATGGAGTCATTCTTCCTCGGGCATGTTTGCTTTCAGATAATTCACAATATCGCCGATTGTGTGGATGTCGTCCACCGCGTCATCCGGAATGCTGATGTCCGTGACGTTCTCAATTGCTACAATCAGCTCTACTGCGTCCATGGATGTTGCATTCAGGTCCTCCAGAATGTCCGTGTCCTCCGTAAGCTCCTCTGCGTCCACATCGAAATGCTCCGCGATGATTGCTGCGATTGCTTCAAACTCCATAATCATTCCTCCATTCTACGGGTTACAGTTTTTTCTGATACTGACCCTCCAAACTCCAATAGATGATTGGGCTTGGAGGGCGGCAGACTTCGTCATCCGCCAATTTGAACGCTTTGCGTTCAAATCCCGTTTCGTGCAATCCCTCAGACTTTGTCGCCAAAGTGAAAGGGATTAGTATAAAATTAGTATATCGGAAAATAGGGGGTTCCGTCAATATCCATCTCAACGAAATTTTGAACAAAATTAACGAAAAATTTGTAAAACGTGCACAAAGTTGGAGAAAAAACAGGAAAAACCCGTGATTTTTTTTGGAAAACCGTGGCAAGGATGTAAAAAAAACGGAAAAACCATTGTATTTTTTACAGAAATATGCTATGATAGAAGTAATCAAAGGGGCAGTGCAGACTGCCCGTGGATTTTTCATGCGGAGGTATCCATATGCGTTATTATACACTCATCGGTGACCCGCTGGGGCATTCCATGTCCCCGATGATTCATGACAAACTCTTTGCACTGCGCGGACGGGAAGCGCAGTATTCCCTGACAGCCATTCCATCCGCGGAGCTTTCCGCGCGTGTACCGGCACTTGCAGAACTTACCGGTTATAACATCACCATTCCCCATAAGGTGGACATCATCCCGTTTCTTGACGCGCTCGATGAAACAGCGGAGCGTTACCATGCAGTCAACTGCGTGGCAAACAGCGAGGGCAGAGCAGTCGGCTATAATACCGATTGCGTGGGCTTTTTGCGCAGTGTGCAGGACATGCCCCTCAATGGCAGGGTGCTGCTCATCGGCTGCGGCGGCGTTGGCAGAATGATGGCAATTGAAACAGCACTGCATGGTGCACAGGAGCTTGTGCTCATGGTGCTCCCCACTGACCGCCCCCTTGCAGAGCAGCTGTGTGCGGAATTGTCCGGAATTGCGCCCGATACCACCGTTACCATCGTGCATACCGGCAGTGACAAGGACGGCGCACTGGGACACTTTGACCTGCTGATGAATGCCTGCCCCGTGGGTATGTACCCGAACACCAACGCCTGTCCCATTGACGAGGCGCAGCTTGCAGCGTGTGACCATGTATTTGACGTGATCTACAATCCCACGGAAACCCAGCTCATCCGCAGGGCAAGAGCCATGGGAAAGCCGGCTGTCGGCGGTGCGGCAATGCTTGTATGGCAGGCAGTCCGTGCCCATGAAATCTGGGATGGCGATACTTACACCAATGCGGAGGTGCAGGACATCATCCGTGCACTGGAGGAAACCGTCAACCGCGATTTCCCCGTACAGGAGAGCAGCATATGACCATTTATCTCTGTGGCTTTATGGGCTGCGGCAAGAGCACTGTGGGCAAAAAGCTTGCTGCACAACTTGACCTGCCCTTTGTGGATATGGATGCCTATATTGAGGAATGCGCCGGCATGACCATTCCGGAAATTTTTGAACAGTACGGCGAGCCGCATTTCCGGAATCTGGAAACGCAGGCGATCCGTGAGCTTGCCGGCAGGGATGGCATTATCGCCTGCGGCGGCGGTGCAATGCTGCGCGAGGAAAATGCGAAGATTGCAGCGGCACATGGTACAGTGGTCTATCTGGAAGTGCCGTTCCACATCTGCTATTACCGCATTGCCGATTCTGACCGCCCGATCGTGCGCCGGAGTACGCGCGAGGAGCTTGCACAGCTCTATGATGCACGGGAGGAGCTGTACCGCAGACACAGCACCCATATCGTGGACGCATCCCACACACCGGCAGCAGCAGCGGCAGCAATCCGCAGCACACTTGGGTTAGGAGAAAGCGAATGATTATTTACAATGCAGAAGTATACTCCATGACGGAGGATGTTCATTTTTACGGCTATGTGGTGGTAGAAAACGGCAAAATCACCGCAGTCGAGCACGGTAAGCCGGATTCCGTGACGCAGGATGATATTGACTGCCACGGCGGAAAGCTCCTGCCGGGCTTCATTGACGCGCACACCCATCTGGGTATTATCGAGGACGGCATGAATTTCGAGGGCGATGACTGCAACGAAATTTCCGACCCGTTCACACCGCAGCTTCGTGCGCTGGACGGTATCAATCCCTTTGACCGCTGTTTTGCAGATGCGAGAATGCACGGTGTAACATCCGTGATGGTATCGCCCGGCTCTGCCAATGCCTGCGGCGGCGAAATGCTCCTGATGAAAACCGCCGGACGGTATACGGATGAAATGGCGATCACTGCCTGCGGCATGAAATTTGCCCTCGGCGAGAATCCGAAAACCGTGTACAGCGACCGCGAGGAAACACCGGTCACGCGTATGGCAACTGCCGCGCTCATCCGCGAGGGCTTGCAGAAAGCAAAGCTCTATTCCGAACGGCTGCACCGTTTTGAGGAGCATCCGGACGAGGAGGAAATGCCGGAATATGACGCAAAATGCGAAGCACTGCTGCCGCTGCTCAACGGCGACCAGAAAGCGCATTTCCATTGTCACCGTGCTGACGATGTATGCACGGCACTGCGCATCTGCAAGGAATTCGGTCTGGAATGCGTGATCGTGCATGGTACGGGTGCGCATGTGGCAGCGGATCTGTTCGGGGAAATGGGCATTTCCATCATTGCAGGCCCTCTCATCTGCGACCGCTGCAAGCCGGAAATGCGTGAGCTTGCGCTGTCCAATGCAGCCATCCTGCATGACCGCGGCGTGAGAATTGCCATCTGCACCGACCATCCGGAAGTCCCCATCCAGTACCTTGCCCTGTCCGCAGGACTTGCCGTCAAGGGGGGGATGCCCCGTGAAGCTGCACTGCGCGCGATTACTGCGGAGGCAGCCGATATTCTGGGCGTTTCCGAGCGCATTGGCAGAATTGCTGTCGGACTGGACGCGGATCTGGTGCTCTTTGCAGAAGACCCGCTGAATGTGATGAATGATCCGGTATGGGTGATGATTGACGGAAAGATTTTGGAAAGCTGAGGAAGATTCCATGAGAACGATTACAACACAGGAAATTACGGATGCTGTTGCACAGCTCTGCATCCGTGCCAATAAAATTCTCCCCCATCATCTGGAGGAGAAGATCCACACATGCGCCGCACAGGAGCAGTCTTCTGTGGGACGTGCGGTATTTGACGACCTGATCGCCAATTTACAGGCGGCAAGGGAGGAAGATATTCCGATTTGTCAGGACACCGGCATGGCGGTGGTATTCATCGAGCTTGGGCAGGATGTCCATATCACGGGCGGCACACTCCGGCAGGCAGTGGATGCCGGCGTTGCAAAGGGCTATACAGAGGGCTATCTGCGCTGTTCCGTTGTTGGCGACCCGTTGGAGCGTGTGAATACGGGGGATAATACCCCTGCCGTGCTGCATCTGGAGCTTGTGGAGGGTGAGCAGGTGAAAATTACCGTCTGCCCCAAGGGCTTCGGCAGCGAGAATATGTCGGCAATGAAGATGATGACACCGGCGGCAAGTCATGCGGACATTGTGCAGTATGTGACCGACTGCATTGCCAGAGCCGGCAGCAATCCCTGCCCTCCGATCGTCGTGGGTGTAGGCATTGGCGGCAATTTCGAGCATTGCACGTATCTTGCCAAGAAAGCACTCTGCCGTGATGCAGCCATCCGCAACCCCAATCCCCTGTATGCGCAGCTGGAGCAGGAGATGCTTGCGGCTATCAACAAGCTTGGCATCGGGCCGCAGGGCTTTGGCGGTACAGTGACTGCGCTGTGTGTGAATATTGAGCAAGCCCCCACCCATATTGCCGGACTGCCGGTTGCGGTGAATGTGGGCTGTCATGTGACAAGACATGCGGAAATGGTAATTTGAAGCAACATCCCCGAACACAGAGCGTTCGGGGATGTTTTTTTGCAAAGACTGCCAATTATCCATTGCGGCTCTGATGGGAACAGGATCAGGTATCGGATAAGTACTTCACTGCAATCTGCGTCCTGTGCTCCAGTCCGGTCTTTTCAAGAATCATACTGATATGATTCCGTACCGTTCCATTGGAAAGGTACAGCGTTTCGGCAATTTCCTGATTGGACAAGCCCTGTGCGATCAGCTTTGCAATTTCCTGTTCACGCTGCGTCAGCTGTGCAAGCAGCTGCTTTCTGCCGCCGCCTGCATGACCGCGCAGACATTGCAGAATGTCTGCCTGAAATACATTGCCGCCCGTGTGTACTGTGCGGATGGCATTGAAAATGCGCTCCGGCGGACTGTTCTTGAGAATATATCCCCCCACGCCAATCCGCAAAGCCTGCAAAATAAATTCTTCCTCGTCAAAGGTCGTCAGCAAAAGCGGACGCGCCAGCTGTTCCTCCAGTAGGATCTGCGCGGCTTCAATGCCGTTTTTCTCCGGCATCCGGATGTCGAGCAATGCCACGTCTATGTGCTGTTCCCGACATTTCGCCACTGCCTGCACTCCGTTTTCCACTGCATCCACAATATGCAGGTCGGGCTGTGAGCTGAGCAGAAGCCGCAGCCCCTCGCGGATGATGCAGTCATCATCTGCAATGAGTATATGTATCATCATTGACCTTCCTTTCCGTTTATTGCCTTGAAACAAATACCGTTGTTACGGAAAATCCATCCATGCCGCTGCGCACAAGCGTGTTGCCCCCATTGGCTGCTGTGCGCTCCTCGATCGCTTCCAGTCCAAGCCCTTTGCGCACTGTACCGGAACATACGCCGTTGTCACGGTATTCCACGCGCAGTGCGCGGTTGTACATGCGGATGGTGAGCGTGAATTGTGTCGCCTTGCCATGCTTGATGGTGTTCGTGAGCGTTTCCGTCAGATTGTCGCGGATGCACATCCACAGTGCTACCGAGATTTCCTCCAGATTGCCGGTGGTTTCCAGATGGGTGCGGATGCCGTAGGACGCGGAAAATTCCTCCAGCATGGTGTGCAGCGCACTTAGCCCAAGTCCTGCACGGTCGGGACGTTCCTCGTGCAGTGCCGTGCGGATGCTGTCCACACCGCCGCGCAGATTGTCAATGGCAGTCTGCATGGTGGATTGTGCACGTTCCGGCTGTGTGGGAATGAGGTATTTTGCCCCCTCAAGGAGGATGATGCTGCCGGAAATATTGTGTCCGAGCTGGTCGTGGATCCGCGCTGCAAAGCGGTTTCGTTCCTCCAATGCCGCAGTATCCCGTACTGCCTTGACATATTCCTTGATGCCGTTGATTTTCTTACGCTGTGCCGCAAGCTCTGCGCTCTGCTGGTTGGAACGTGCTGTCAGCGCGGTGATTTTGCGGTTGAGTGTGCGCAGAATGCCAAGGAGCAGGAGCATGGCGAGCGTCAGGAAAACGATTTGCAGTGAAGGCTGCAGCAGCAAAAGAAACAGAATGCAGCTGACCGCGGTAATGCCCCAGAATTGCTCCTCCTGTGCGCCGTTGTCAGCGAGCTGCGCCACATTGATGACGGCAAGGGGCAGGAATGCCGCGCCCGTGTACAGACAAATGCCAATGACCACAAAGCGCAAAAACACAGCCGGAAGCTGTGTGCGCAGAAAGGATGCTGTCAGAATGTCTGCCGCGAACAGACAGCAGAGCAGAAGTGTGAGCATGGTCACAGGCGCAATGCCGTCCTCCAGCGGCATCTGCGAGAATGCCAGCAGGAGGGCGGCGCATTTTGCAAAGAGATAGAGGAAGGAAGTTTTCATTGCTTGTCCTTTCCAAGGGGTGGGGGGCATCTGCCCCACCAGTTTTCGGTAATCCTGCACGAAGTCTGCGCCGTGGATTTGTGCAGTCTGTGGGTTTATTTGATGCGTTTTCTGCCATAGAACAATGCTGCAATCAGGAACATCAGCAGCGTATAGAGCATCAGAATACTGATGGCTGTCCATGCAGAGGTTTCTTCTGTCATGGATGCGAGGGGTACTCTATCCGTGTTCAGTATAGTGTCAAGGCAGTTCATAATCCAGTACTGCGGCATCAGATAGCTCAGCAGATGCAGTACACCGATGGAATTGTCGATCGGGAACCATGCACCGCCGAGGATGCAGCCAACGCTTGCTATGCCGATCATAATCGGAATGATCGTTTCAATGGAGTTGAACAGCAGGGAAGTCACCAGCGCAAAGCCCATGGTAAAGAGCAGGAACAGGAGATACAACGCTGTCACAAGCAGCATACTCATCCCGATGTCGCAGCCGCTGATACCGATAACGATAAGCGGAATGATGGCAGTCGGCGCACAGATGAGCAAGCAGCTGAGGACTGTACCGGAAACGTAGGTAAACGAGCTGATGGAAGAAATGCGCATCCGGTTGAGGGTGTTGAGCTTCTTGTCGTTGACGACGATGAAGTTCATGCAGATGGCAATGCCCATGACGAGCAACATATAAAAGCCCGTGGCAAAGCGGAATGCAAAGGGTGCCTGCTGTGATGTGGAACGTGTGACGATACCGGATTCTATGGTAAGCGGTTCGGCAGCGGAATTGTCAAGGATCTCCTCGAACAGGGCTGCGTCCCCCTTTGCACTGTAGGATGCTGCGGCAATGCCCTGCATATAGGTGTCAAGGTATGCCTGAATGAATGCGGTATTTTCGTAGTCGTTGGTGGTGGTGAGGGTGAAGTTGCGGAAATCCCCTGCAAGCGCAGCCTCCGCAAAGCCCTCCGGTACTTCTATTATAACAGAAATATCCGTGTTAATCAAGGCTTTTGTCAAGGAATCGTAATCCGTATCCTTCCAGATCGCCATGCCCAGCTGTTCTGTCAGGTAGCTGCGGAAATGTGCGGAAAGTGCGGAATTGTCCTCGTCCACCAAACCAATGTCGATCGCGTCCTCGCCGGTGTAATTGTCAGCCATATGCATGGAGCTGAAAAAGGCAACGCAGAGCATCACGCCGGAGAGAATGGACAGAAGAATGAAAATTTTACTGCGCGCGAGCGCGTTTCCGGCAACCAGAAAAATATTGTTCATCGTGAAAGCTCCTTTCTGGAAAAGAGGAAGATACCGAGTGCGGAGAACAGGACAAAGCATACCAGACTTACGGCAATGACAATCAGTGCGCCGTCCGGTCGGCTGAAAAGCGTCAGGTCAAAGGCTGCCTGCTGAATGAGGTAGGGCGGGCAGATGTCGCTGAAGCCCTCAATGTAGATTTCCTTGGAGAATGTACCGGAGAAGAACAGGAGCGTCCAGCTGACGGGCTGGAAAAACGCAGCCGGCGGCACTTTTGTTACAATGCCCAGCAGCATTCCAAGCGTAGCAAGGGGGAGCGTGGCAGTAAAGAGCATGGCAAAGAGCAGGAGATTGTCCGGCAGATTGGCAGCATAGTGCGCGTCAAAGAACAGAACGCTGAATGCCATGACCACGCCGATTTGCAGGAAAATGACGGGCAGTGTGCCGATGAGCTTGCCGAGGAAAATTTTTGTGCGGCTTGTACCGGAAAGTACCAGTCTTGCGGCAGTGCGCTGGCTGTCCTCTTTCTGGAAGCTCTCCGCGCCGGAGATGGTCGAGCACATGAACATGATCATGACGAGCATTGCCACCGCGTAATAGTCGATCATCGTGCGCTGCATTCCCAGCTCCTTTGCCTCGGTGAAGCTCCTTTCGGAGGGCTGGAGTTCGGAAAGCACCGAAAAATCGCCGGTTTCCGTGATGCAGGCAGTGTAGGTGCTGTTGATGTACAGAAAGCTTTCGAGCATGATGCGAATTGCACGGTTCTTGGTCGTATCGGTGCCGGTATACAGCGTAATTTCGCCGTTTTCATCCATGTGCACAGCAGCATTGAGCGTACTGTCGTTTACCTGTGCAAGCAGTTGTGAAAGCTCTGTGTCATTGTGCAGTACCATGTCATTGGTGTGCGTCAGTTCCTTCAGAAAGCTGTCAAATGCCATATCCTCGGCATCAACTGTCACACCGAGCTGGATTTCTCCGATTTCGTAGTCGGAAACGTCAATGTTCTGGAGAAATGTGCCAAGCATGTAAATCATCAGCAGCGGAAAGAACAAGAGGAAGAACAGCGTCACCTTGTCACGCAGCAGGGAACGCAGTTCGTTGAGAATGATGGAACGCATACAAAGCCTCCTTATTGGATTTCGTGTCCTGTGAGCGTCAGGAACACGCTGTCAAGGTTGGGAATTTCGGAAACCACGCTGATAACGGGCAGGTGGAATTTTCGCAGTTTATCGAGAATGTCGGAGAAGTCTGCACAGGTGATGGAAGTTTCGATCTTCACGCAGTCCTCCTGCACAGAAACGCTGTGTACGGACGGGAAAGCGGAAACCTCTTTCATGAATGCATCCTTGTCGAAATCTGCCGGAAAACGGGTTTTCATAGTAAAGGTGTTAAAATCGGTAATCATTGCCACAAGCTCCTCACATGTACCCTCTGCCACGAGCTGTCCATGGTCAATAATGGCGATGCGGTCACAGATTTGTTCCACTTCGTTCATGTAGTGGGAGGTGTAAATCACCGTTGCACCGCGTTCACGGAGCACCTGAATGGAGTGGAGAATGTGGTCACGCGACTGTGCATCCACACCGACAGTCGGTTCATCCATGATGATGAGCTTGGGATTGTGGGCAATGCCGCAGGCAATGTTCAGGCGGCGTTTCATACCGCCGGACATCTGCTTCGGCTTCATTTTCGCCTTTTCCGAAAGTCCGACAAAGGCAAGGGCTTCTTCCGCCGCCTTGCGCAGTGCCGCGCCCTTCAGCCCGTAGAGGGAGGCGAAGAACTTCACGTTCTCCAGTGCCGACAAATGCGGATATACTGCGATTTCCTGCGGTACAATGCCAAGAATTGCCTTGACTTCACGCGCGTGGGATTCAATGTTCATCCCTGCAATTTCCACGCTGCCGGAGGTGTACGCGTCGAGTGTGGAAAGGATGTTGATGGTGGTGGATTTTCCTGCACCATTCGGCCCGATCAGTCCGAAGATCTCACCCTCCATTACAGTAAAGGAAAGCGTATCCACGGCGCATACATCGCCGTAATGCTTCACAAGATTTCTAACAGTTACAAAATTTTTCATATGCTTGCCGCCTTTCGTTGTATTGCCTTGTATTTATAGTATACCATAGCTTTTGGGTTTTGCAAAGTGATTTCTGCTTGAATTGGGGATGACAAATGTCATGGTTTTGGGTGTGAACCCCAGAAAATGAGGGTTTCATAAAGGCTATACCGCACAAAAAATAATAATTCCCCCCTTGACAGAATATCGAAAATTGTGTATAATAAAGCTAACGCAAATTAGCCAAGGAGTGATACCAATGAACACAAAGAAAAGAATACTGGATGAAGCACTGAACTTGTTTTCTCAAAAGGGATATACAAACGTATTAGTGGCAGAAATTGCCGAGGCTGTGGGAATCAAAGCACCGTCACTCTATAAGCATTATCGGAGCAAGCAGGATATTTTTGACGCGATCCTTGCCCAGATGAAAGAAAGCTACGACAAGCAGGCGGCAATGCTTGCAATGGATGGCAGCAACGCCGCTGCTGACGCGGAGCTATTTGCCGTTGTTGACGTGGACGGACTTGTAAGCATGGGAATGCGTTTGTTCGGTTTTTTCCTGCATGATGGATATACGCAAAAATTCCGCAAAATGCTGACCATTGAGCAGTTTCATCATCCCGAACTTGCCGCGCTTTTCAGCAGGCAGTATATGGATGATGCACTGCAATACCAGAGTGCCATGTTTGAAATACTCTGTAAACGGGGGGTGCTGAAAGGGGAAAATCCCTATATTATGGCACTGCAATTCTACGCGCCGATTTATGCACTTCTGACAATGTGCGACAGAGAGCCGCATCGGGAAGCGGAGCTTACGGCGTTGCTGGAACAGCACATCCGACAGTTTGCAGGAATTTATACTAATCCCAGTGCTATGTAAGTTCTAAATCTTAAATAAAAAAGCGGGACTCGGGGGTGCAACCCCCGCATATCCCTCCCCCGCTTCGCGGGGGAGGTGCCGCCGAACGGCG
>SVNO01000072.1 GCA_015066845.1 Ruminococcus sp.
CAGAACGCCCATATTCAGGGAGGTTTCCACCATGCCCTCGATGCTCTTGCTCATGCTCTGCACGCCGGTCGGGAGGAATCGCAGGAAATCATAGATATACCAAAAAAAGATTGTATTTTCTTGGAATTTCACATTTTTGTCCGCACAGATTTCCTTAACGGAAAACAGCAGATCGGGTTCAGCATCGCCCCCAAAGTGCTGTTCATTGCAGAAGCGGACAACCTGTTCGAGATGGTCGAGAATGTCCTCGTCACAGCCGAACACGATGGAAGCATTCTGGGGAATGACATTGTGCTTGCCGCCGCCGGTAATCGTGCCGAAATGGCAGGGCTTGCTGATGCGGGCAAGCGGTTTGCTGAGCATTTCAAATGCATTCAGTCTGCCCTTGCCGATGTCCACGCCGGAATGACCGCCGCGCAGACCGCTGACGGTGATTTCGTAGGTATAGGCAGGGGCAATATACCGATTTTGCAGTTCAAATTCGCAGTGTGCGGTAATGCCGCCGGCACAGCTCACAGTGAGGATGCCCTCCTCCTCGGAGTCGATGTTGAGAATTTTCTTGCCCTTGACAAGGGATGCGTCAAAGAGTTCTGCGCCGAACATGCCCGTTTCCTCGTCACGGGTAATCACGCATTCCAGCGGCGGATGGGGAATATCATCGGAATCCAGCAGCGCGAACATATACGCAAGCGCGATGCCGTCATCGCCGCCGAGCGTTGTGCCGTCCGCCCAGAGCCATTCGCCGTCCGTGCACAGGTCAAGACCGTCTGTTTCCATATTCTTCTGGCAATCGGCAGTTTTTTCGCACACCATGTCCATGTGTCCCTGAATGATGATGGGTTCGCTGTTTTCGTAGCCAGCGGTGCCTGGTGCGTAGATAATGACATTATCGCCCTCGTCCTTGACGGCTTTCAATCCGCGCTGTGCGGCAAAATCCAAGCAGAACTGCATAATTTGTGCGGTGTTGCCGGAACCGTGGGGGATGGCAGAAATCTGTCGGAAAAATTCGTATACCTTTGCAGGTTCAAGATTTGCAAGTTGGTTCATGTGTGTCCTCCGTTCAAAGAAATGATGGATATCAGTAAAATTTGATTATAAGTATTATACCATGTTTCCTGCAAAAATGCAAGTCAAATGACAGTTTTATAGAACCGGATGGTGAATTTCGCCCCACACTCCGGTGCATTTTCGGCTTTGATCGTACCGTCCTGTGCGGTGATAATCATCCGCGCAAGCGCAAGCCCAATGCCGTAGCTGCTGTCATCGGAATCCTTGCCCTTGTAGAATCGCTCGAAAATATGCGGTAAATCCTCCGCGGAAATGCCCGTACCGGTGTCGGTAATGATGATTTCGACATACAGGGAATTTTCCTGCGCGTCCACGGTAATTCTGCCGCCGGACGGCGTGTGTTCCATACAGTTTTTCAGGATGTTGCCGATGGCTTCACATGTCCATGCCATATCACAGGTGCACTCCCCTGCCGTTTGCATTTCCAGCCGGATGTCACGCAGCTCAAGGGGCACCTGAATCGGCTCTGCGGCATGGGCAAGCAATGTGGAAAGCGACTGGGTTTCCGCGTGAAATTCTACCACGCCTGCATCAAGCTTGGAAATTTTCAGTAATGCCGTAATCAGCCAGTCCAGACGTGAGAGCAGGACGCGCAAATCACGCAGGAGCTTGACGCGCAGCTGTGGCTGTAAATCTTCCTTGGACAGACGTGTTACAATCAGGTGCACGGCAGTCAGCGGTGTGCGCAGCTGATGGGATACATCGGCGAGGGAATCAGCAAGAAAATGCTTTTCTTCTTGCAAGCGCATCTGTTGTTCGCGCAGACGAACCGTCATTTTATGCAGTTCACACTGCAAAATGGCAAGCTCCCCCTCTGCATTTTTATGCACCACGTCAATGCAGTCGTTATGCAAAATCGCGTCAAGTTCCGCAGAAAGCGCGGCGATCCGGCGATAACGCAGGAGGGTGCTGACAAGGTGAATGCCAATGAACAACACGCAGACAAGCAGCAAAAGCCATGCGAAAAGTGGGGAAAGCTGCCACGCGCCAGTGAATGCGGCGGCAGTCAGCAAAAGTTCGAGGAGGAGAACGCGGTAAACCTCCGGATTACGCAGCAGCTTCATCTCAGTCCACCCGATAGCCCAGACCACGGACGGTCAGGATAATTTTCGGATGCTGCGGATCGTCCTCGATTTTATCGCGCAGTCGCTTGATGTAAACGGTCAGGGTATTGTCGTTGACAAATTCGCCGGCAATATCCCAGATGTTTTCAAGCATCTGCGTTCTGGTAAGCACCGCGCCGCGGTTGTTGAGGAACAGCAGCAGCAGGCGGTATTCAAGTGCGGACAGGTATAAATCCGTCCCGTCTTTGGACGCTGTACCGCGCACCGTATCCACAAGGACATTTCCGAGCCGGACAATGCTGCCGGTGCTGCCAGTCAGCCGCAGGATGTTGCGGATGCGTGATACCAGCTCACGCGGACGGAAGGGCTTGGGGATATAGTCATCCGCACCCAATTCAAAGCCCGTTACCGTGCTGAATTCGTCATTGGAAGCCGTCAGGAAAATGACGGGAATATTGTATTCCGCCTTGATGGCAGAGCAGGCTGAAAAGCCGTTGCCCTCGGCAAGTGATACATCAAGCAGGACAAGCTGGATCGCCTCCTGCGCAAGCACTGCCAGCGCGTCACGCTGACCGGATGCATGGCGCATGGTGAAGCCCTCCCCGATGAGAAATTCGCATAAATTTTCAACGATGTCCATATCGTCCTCGACAAGCAGTATTTTCGTGGACATAATTTTCCTCCTTCGTTTGCCTTTTTATTACTTCAGCAATAGTTTCTCGATAATCTCATACCAATCCCCAAAACCATAATAGACAGAATCGGTTTCAAAAGGCGATAGCCTTTGCCGGTGCCGGTGCGGAGCACCGGCTCAATCTCCCCCTCCCCTTTGGGGAGGGGGCAGGGGGTGGGGCAAATGAAAGTTGTCTATTCGTGTTAAGGGGATTGGTATTATTATCGCTATTTGGTTGCCGGAGTAATAATAAGTATACCATAAGTTTCCCGTTTTGGCAATGCAAAGAGGGCATTTCCTGAGAATCCACGCACAGAATTCATGCAATTTCACAAAGATTGTTGACAATTTCAGTGCAATGCAGTATAATATAGATACCAAATTCCATACATTGAAAGAGAGGGAATTGTATGAATACGAAAACTCGCGCAGCAGCACTGTTCGCTGCACTGACAGTGCTGACGGGACAAACGGGAATTCTGCCGCTGAAAACCATGGCGGCACAGGGGGACGTACAAATCACAGAGGTCTGTACGCAGAACAAATCCACGCTCACGGACAGCTACGGCGCAGCATCCGACTGGATCGAGCTGTACAATGCAGCGGACACTCCGGTGGATTTGTCGGGATGGTCAATTGCTGACAGCGCAAATCCATGGACATTTCCGCAGAGCGCATCCATCGGCGCAGGCGAATACCTGATTGTATTCGCAAGCAAGCAGGAGAGCACGGGCACGGAATATCACACGGGCTTCGGACTGAGCAAAAGCGGTGATGCACTGACGCTTTCGAATGCCGCGGGGAATGTGGTACAGGAGCTTGCGATTCCTGCGCTTTCCGAGGATACGACCTACGGCATAGTTCCCACTTCCGGAGAATGGGCAGTAATGCAGCCCTCCCCTGCCGCTGAAAATCATGCAGCACTGGCTGCGCCTGCATTTTCCATGGATTCGGGCTTCTATGATGCAGCCCAGTCCCATACACTGACGCTTTCGGCATCCGGTGACATTTACTACACCACCGATGGCTCCGACCCGACCACATCGGAAACGGCGCAGAAATACACTGCACCGATCGCCATGCAGAATCGCTCCTCGCAGGAAAATGTACTGAGCAAAATGCAGTTTGAATACAACAGCACACAGTCCATCACCCTGAAAACGCAGTACCGTGCGCCGGGGTATCCGGTGGAAAAGGCAACGGTCATCCGTGCAGCATCCACCAACGGCGAGAGCTGGAGCAATGTGGTATCGAACACCTATTTTGTACTCCCCTCGGACAGGATCGCACATTATCAGAATATCCGCGTTGTGTCGCTGATTACAGACCCGTCCAATCTCACGGACAAGGACAGGGGTATTTATGTTGCCGGTCAGCAGTATCTGGACTGGCAGGCAGGGTTGATTCCTGATTGCCCGTATGACCCGAAAAAGAGCGAATGGGATTCTGACAATATCGCCAATTTCTTCAGCCGCGGCAGAGAATGGGAGCGTGATGTGCAGTTTACCTTATTCGAGAACGGCACACCTGCCCTGACGCAGAATCTTGGTATGCGCATCAAGGGTGCATCCACAAGAAATGCTGCGCACAAGAGCTTCAATTTCTACGCGCGTGGAGAATACGGCGATACCGAGCTCAATTACAAGCTGATCGAGGACAATACCACAGCGGATGACGGGAAAAAAATCAAGAGCTACGACTCGTTCTCCCTGCGCGCCGTCAGCTACAAGGACAAGCTGCGTGACGGCATTGTCCAGGAGCCGCTGGAGCTGATGCCGGAGATGGCAACACTCGACAGAGAGTACTGCGTGATGTTCCTTGATGGCGAATTCTGGGGCTATTATGACATTACCGAGCGTTATTCCAATGACTATTTCCAGAGTAATTACGGCGTTGCCAAGGAGGATGTCGTTTACCTCAAGGATGGTGCGCTTGAGGAGGGCGAGGAAGCGGACAAGGAAGATATTGACGGTCTGCTCTGGTACGCGCTCAACGAGGATATGACCAATCCGGACATTTATGCGTATGTTACAGAGCGCATGGATGTGACAAGCTTTATCGACCATTTCGCAGTCTGCCTGTACACGGGCATGTGGGACTGGCCCGACCACAACTATGTATCATGGCGGTACAAGGGTACACCTGAAGCGGATAATCCCTACACGGACGGCAGATGGCGGTTTGGTACATTCGACTACGACTACACCTCCGGTCTGACCTATGACGCAACGGGATTTCAGGGAAAAGAGGGCTATGCATTTGACAATTTCGCGCGAATGCAAAAACAAGAAGGATTCATTTCCGGCGCATTTGCAAATCTCTGCAAGAATGATGAATTCCGTAACCAGTTCATTGCACGGTACAGTGACCTTGCAAATATCGTGTTCACGCCGGAGCGCATGAATGCACTGGTGGAACGAATTCGTGCCAATTGTGCACCGTACATTGCGGAAAGCTATTGCAGATGGTCAAGCAATGGCTCATCGGATTACCAGTCCAGTCTGAATTACCACAAAAACAGCGCAGATAAGGGGCTGACGGAAATTTCCAAATTCTACGAAAACCGCGCCAATTATACGCTCGGTCACATGTGCAGTTATCTGGGCATTGACAATACCATGTCCTCGCTTCGCCTGCGCGTGGAGGGCGGCGGCACAATTGCGGTCAACGGACTTGCCCTCTCTGCTGCAGAGAAAACCTGCAGCTATCCCAAGGGGACAACCGTAACGCTGACAGCAATTCCCGACAGCGGCAGCAGCTTTGCAGGCTGGCAGGGTGCGGACAGCAGTGACGCGACAATTACCATAACATTGGAGGAGGCAATGGAACTGACCGCACAGTTTGGGGAAGGCTCTGCCGAGGGGGATGTGACGGCTGACGGACAGGTGAACACGGCGGATGTGATCGCCATGCAGAAATGGCTGCTCTGTACAGGCACTATGGCTGCGCCGGAAAACGGTGACCTTGACAAGGACGGAGCTATCAACGGCTTTGACCTTGCGATTCTCAAACGCAGACTGCTTCATTCTTAAGAGAACTACCGCACAAAGGGCAGTGCATCAGCGGCTGCCAGCACGCACTGACGCTCTTTGGGCATCTGCTTACTATTCGCTGTATGTTTTTCGTCAGGCTGAACAAAACATACTGCCCAAGGAATTCAGGGTTAGGATAACGGAAAATATGCAGCAAAAAGGATGCGCAACGCCCCAGACGGTCTATGTGCGCATTGCCTTGCCGCCCTCATGGGCGGCATTTCTTTTGCGGCAGATATTGACACGTCCCCCGAAACATGCTATAATATATGAAATCACATAGAAATGGAGTGAACACAATGATAAAAGCTGCTGAAGCAATGGTACAATGTCTGGCTCACGAAGGAATTAAGGTGGTATTTGGATACCCCGGCGCGGCAATCTGCCCATTTTATGATGCCCTGTATGAATCCGATATTCACCATGTTCTTGTCCGCCATGAGGCAAATGCCGGTCATGCGGCAAGCGGCTATGCAAGAATTACCAATAAGCCTGCGGTCTGCATTGCAACCTCCGGTCCGGGTGCGACCAATCTCCTGACCGCAATTGCAACCGCCTATGCTGACAGCATTCCGTTGGTCTGCATTACCGGTCAGGTTTCCACCGACCAGATTGGCGGCGATGTATTTCAGGAAGCCGACATCACCGGCGCGGCTGAACCCTTTGTCAAGCACAGCTACCTTGTCAAGGACGCTGCCGCACTGCCCCGTATTTTCAAAGAAGCATTCTACCTTGCCGGTACTGGCAGAAAAGGCCCTGTACTGATTGACGTTCCGGTAGATATTCAGAACACGATGATTGATTTTTCCTACCCTGAAACCGTTCAGATGCGCACCTACAAGCCCACCATCAAGGGCAATCCCATCCAGATCCGCAAAATCTGCGAGATGCTGCGTTCTGCCAAGCGTCCGCTGATTTGCGCGGGCGGCGGTGTGTTCCTGTCTGGAGCGCAGGAAGAATTGCTCGCATTTGCTGAGAAAACGAATATTCCCGTAGTTTCCACAATGATGGGACTTGGCATTCTGCCCAGTGCACATCCGCTGTACTTGGGTATGCTGGGTATGCATGGCACGGCTGCGGCAAATACCGCGGTGCATGACTGCGATGTCATGCTCCTCGTAGGCGCAAGAGTCGGGGACAGAGCTGTTCGTTCTCCGAAATTCCTTGCAGAGAGCACAACCATCATCCATATGGACATTGACCCTGCGGAAATCGGCAAGAACATCAACACGGACATTCCGCTGGTTGGCGACTGCGAAGCCATCCTGACGGAAATGGCTGGAATCATGGACGAAGTGCCTGCCAGTGGATGGCATCTTCCGCTTGCGCAGAAACGTGCCGAGGATACAGCGATCTACACACCGCATGAGGATGGCAGCATCAACCCGAAAGCATTCCTGCGTGAGCTTTCGGCGAAACTGCCTGAAAATACCGTCTGCGTTGCGGACGTTGGACAGAACCAGATCTGGAGCTGCAACCATTTCGGCATCCGCAAGCAGGGCAGATTCCTGACAACGGGCGGTATGGGCACTATGGGTTATTCCGTTCCCTGCGGCATCGGCGCGAAGATGGCAGCCCCCGACCGTGAAGTAGTTGTCATCTGCGGTGATGGCTCGTTCCAGATGCAGATGATGGAGCTGTCCACGATGATGCAGGAGGGTATTACGGTGAAGATTGTCATTTTCGCCAACACCCGTCTTGGCATGGTGCGTGAGATTCAGACCATGCGCTACGGTGACCGCCAGATGGCAGTGCACCTCAACGGCAGCCCTGATTTTGCTGCACTTGCGCGCGCATACGGCATTGAGGCAGAGAATGCATACACAGCACAGGAGGCTGCTGCAATGATGGAACAGCTTATTGCGAGTGATAAGCCCTATCTGCTGGTCTGCCATGTGGACGCGCTTGAATCGACACTTTCCTAAGGAGGCAGAACCATGAAGCATACTATTTCCATTCTCGTTGAAAATCATGCCGGTGTTCTTGCAAGAATTTCCGGACTGTTTGCGCGCAGAGCGTTCAATATTGACAGCCTTGCAGTGGGCATGACCTCCGACCCGTCCATTTCACGCATTACCATCATTGCTGATGGTGACGAACACACCGCACAGCAGATTGAAAAGCAGCTCAACAAGCTGGTGGACACAATGAAAGTGCGCAGTCTGCCGCCGGAGGAAATGCTGGCAAGGGAATTGCAGTTCATCAAGGTGAGCGCAAATCCTGCACAGCGCAGTGAAATCCTCACCATATGTGAAATTATGGGTGCAAAAATTGCCGATATGTGCGCAGATTCGCTGACAATTGAGTTTTCCGGTACAGCGGAGCAGCTCGAAAAAATGCACGAGGTACTGCGCGGCTACGGCATTAAAGAAGTTGTCCGCACAGGTGTCATTGCCATTCAGAAAGGCAGTGCCGTACTCAAATAAAGCGAAAAGCCATCCCTTTTGTGTGGGATGGCTTTTTGTATCATGATACCGGAACAGCAAAACAGAAGCCATCCCCTGTTATGAGGATGGCTTACTGTTATTGATACTAATACTATGTAAATTCTAAAACTTAAATAAAAAGCGGGACTCGGGGGTGCAACCCCCGCATATCCCTCCCCCGCTTCGCGGGGGAGGTGCCGCCGAACGGCGGCGGAGGGGGCAGCTCTTGCGATCTGTTCAATTTAAGAAGCATCATCAAGTTTTAGCTTTTACAAACTACTAATCCCCTTAAAAGTCTATTCGAGTTTAGCCGCCAGAGGCTGCGTAGGGGATTGCGTCAGCCGCGCCAAAACCCCCAATTGTCTATTGGGGGTTTGGGGATTAGTATTACTTGAGCATCATTCTCTTCATAATCGCCAGGTCGAAGCCGTCGATGCGTCCATCTTCATGGAGGTCAACGTTCTTCCAGTTGGTCAGCTCGCCTGTGTTGAGCAGGTAACGCTGTACCATCACGATGTCAGTCACTTCATATTTACCGTTAGCATCTGCATCACCCTTGACAACGTCTGTTGTCTCTGCTTCTGCCTCAGCGAGTGCGAGCAGGTAGGTCAGAGGAGAGTTCCAGTAGATTGTGATTTCGTTTGTGGAATAGCTCTCGGAATTGTCAATATAGCACTTTGCAGCCGGAGAATTCTTGCAGTATGCCTTTGCTGCGCTGTCCTCCAGATTGGAGTTTACGCCGCCTACGAGCATACCGGGCATTGCCTGCTTCATTGCCATGGACGGTCTGTGGTGCGGATTCTGCGGAGAAACTGTACCATAACCTGTCATGTAGCAGGTTGCATTCGGGTTCATGCCGAGCAGGTGGTTGATGATTTCTTCAGATGCAACCTGATAGGACTCGTCACCAGTTACCTGATATGCAAGACCGAGGATGATACCTGCGTTTGCAATTGTCATGTTGCTGCCCCAGTTGTACTCAACAATGGGAGAACCATAGGGGTTCTTGTTGACATTCTTCTTGAAGGAGTCAGCCTGTGTGATTACCTGTTTCTTTGCATTTGTATATGCAGTAGAGGAGGTATCCACGCCGTCCATTGTCAGAATTGCGATATTACCATAGTCGCCGACTGTGGACCAGTCCAGACCGTTTCTCTTGAACATGCCAGCCATACCGTTTACCTTTTCAAGGTAAGTTGTATCGCCGGTTGCACGGTACATCTGCAGACCAGCCCAATAACGCTCGTCACCGTCAAGGGTATCGCCGTATTCACCAGTGGTGACTTCTTCGGGATTCTTGAAGATGATGTTCGGATTTTCTTCGAGGAAGTTCCATGCCTTCTTTGCTGCTTCCATGCAGGTGTCTGCAAAAGTCTGGTCGATATCCTTGTAGAATTCGTAAGCCAGTGCCATGGATGCGCAGAAATCAGCGGTGGATGTGGTGGAAACAGGTGTTACCACCAGTTCAGCAACTTCATCCTCCGGCATTACATAACCGGGGAAGTTGTAGCAGCTTACCTTGTGGTATACGCCGCCGTTTGCAGTCTGCATCTTCAGCATCCATTCCAGCTCAAAGCGCACTTCATCAAGCACATCCGGAATACCGTTGCCGCTTTCCGGAATGCCGAGATTATCACTATACAGGGACGGATTAGCCTGATATGCATAGAGAAGGTCAGCAATAGTCTTTGCTGCCGGAACGATATATCTGCCGTAGTCGCCGGCATCATGCCAGCCGCCGCTAACGTCAATTTTCTCGTTTGTGCCCAGTACGGTCGCCATGGAAGTATGACAAGCCTTGTGTCCGAAGCCATCGTCTACGATCTCGCAGCCGCATCTCTGGAGATACAGCATTCTGATGGAATCGTCGAACATCTTGTCGTATACATCTTCAGCGATGGTGAAGACGTAGGAATCATCCAGAGCACCGCAGGAAATGTAGTACTCACCCGGTGCTGTAACAGCGGAGAAATCACCGCGCCAGTTGGTTTCATTTGCACTGGTATTGCTGGTTTCACCGTACAGATCGCCTGTCAGAACAACTTCACCAGTTGCCTTGTTGACAACGGAGAACTGCTTCTCGTCAGTTACTTTGCGGAATACAGCGATTTTCTGGCTGTCGGGCTTGTAGCCTACCTGATTGATGTTGATGTCAGGTGCATAGGGCAGGGACGCTTCATAATCAACCGCGCTGTCGTCAGCCAATTCAAGCACAACATTGTCCAGATAAATGGTGTGTTCGCCCAGATCCGCAGGGTCATTTTCCTGAAGACCGCAGTTGAATACCATCTTTGCCATGATGTCCGTGTCGTACTCCATGGAGATCGG
>SVNO01000005.1 GCA_015066845.1 Ruminococcus sp.
AAGCGGCGAGTCGCCGCTGACATTCGTTGCCTTATGTGCCTGCGGCACAAGCGGCAACAAGGAATCTCTGCCGACCTTTGCGGCGTAGCCGCATTGAGAGGCAAATCGCCAGCGGCGGCTCGCCGCCCCCAATGTCATCTATGGTTTTACACTAAAAATTTTCGTCGTTCGGGTAGCAAAAAAGCCCGACGAATCGGGCTTTTTTTGTGGTGTCATCTTTTTTGTAACACCAAGATGGGGTGGATAATCGGATTCGAACCGATGGTCTTCAGTGCCACAAACTGACGCGTTAACCAGCTACGCTATACCCACCATCTGGCGCGCCTTATTGGACTCGAACCAATGGCTTACTGCTTAGAAGGCAGTTACTCTATCCAGCTGAGTTAAAGGCGCATATGCAATTGTGTTGTGTGGAGCGGACGACGGGAATCGAACCCGCATTCTCAGCTTGGGAAGCTGATGCTCTACCACTAAACTACGTCCGCACACTGGATGAATCAAATGGAGCGGGTGATGGGAATCGAACCCACGTAACCAGCTTGGAAGGCTGGAATTCTACCATTGAACTACACCCGCCTGCGACCGTGTTTGTTCTTCACAACATATATTATTATACCACATTCCACCGCTTTTGTCAAGTGTTTTTCTAAAAAAAGAACTGAAAAATTCGGAAAATATCCTATATACATCCTGCGTTTTTTTGTGAATTTCTCCAACAACAACCGCGTCCTGCTCCCATGACAGGCGCAGGACGCGGTATTACCTTATGTGAAATTAACGCGCAGCTGCGTCTCATCCGCTGTTACGGATACCGAAGTCAGCCGTCTGCCCTCGTCAATGATGGCGTATGCAATCGCATCCTCCACGCGCTCGCGGATAATCTTCCGGATGTCACGCGCACCGTAATGCTTGCCGAATGCCTCAGCTGCAATCTTCGCCAGCGCAGCGTCATCAAAGCTCAGGTGAATGCCCTTTTCGCCCAGAGGTTCACGCATTTCTTCCATCATCAGTCCGGCAATCTTCGCAAAATCGCTCTCGTTCAGAGGACGGAATACGATAACCTCGTCAATGCGGCTGATGAACTCCGGACGCAGGAAATCGCGCAGTGCTTTCATTGCACGTTCCTTGGTGATGTCCTCCGCTGTGCGGTTGAAGCCCACACCCGTGCTCTTGTCCGTGGAGCCGGCATTGGAAGTCATGCAGATTACCGTATGCGCAAAGCTCACAGTTCTGCCCTGTGCATCTTCAATCTGTCCCTCATCGAGAATCTGCATGAGAATGTTCATGACATCCGGATGCGCTTTCTCAATCTCGTCAAAGAGAATCACGGAATAGGGATTGCGGCGCACCTTTTCGGTGAGCTGTCCTGCATCATCATAGCCGACATAGCCGGGGGGAGAGCCAATCATACGCGCAACCGAATGCTTCTCCATGAATTCCGTCATGTCCAGACGAATCAGCGGGTCAGCAGCATCAAACAGCTCGGACGCAAGTACCTTGACAAGCTCCGTCTTGCCGACACCGGTCGGGCCTACGAAAATGAAGGATGCCGGACGGATGCGCTTGCTCAGCTGAATGCGTGTGCGCTTGATGGCATTTGCCAGTGCGTTGACTGCCTCGTCCTGTCCGATGACTCGCGCTTTCAGACGGTCGGCAAGATTTTTCATTTTGGAAAGCTCTGTTTCCTCGATTTTATTGGCAGGAATGCCCGTCCAAAGTTCAATGATGGACGCAAGGTCGGATTCCTCCACCTCAATTTTCTCCACCTTTTCACGCAGCTCGTCAAGCTGCAATTCGATTCTGCTGCAAGCTGCCTTCAGCTCGGCAATTTTCTCGAAATCCAGTTCTTCCATCATTTCAAAGGATTCCAGTTCATCCTTTTTCGCATTGTATTTGCTCGTCAGAATGTCGAATTCACGCAGTTCCTCCGCGCGGATAGTGCGGAATGCACAGCTCTCATCGAGCAGGTCGATTGCCTTGTCCGGCAGGAAACGGTCTGTGATATAGCGTTCCGAAAGCACTGCACACAGGCGCAGCAGGGAATCGCTGATTTTCACACGATGGTAGCTCTCGTAGTATTCGCGGATGCCCAGCAGGATTTCAGACGTTTCCTCCACAGTCGGTTCTTTGACAACAACGGGCTGGAAACGGCGTTCGAGTGCGCTGTCCTTTTCGATATACTTGCGGTATTCCTTGAATGTAGTCGCACCGATAACCTGCACTGTACCTCTGGACAGTGCGGGTTTGAGGAGATTGGCAGCATTCATTGAACCCTCGGAATCACCTGCACCGACAAGGTTGTGCACCTCGTCGATAAAGAGGATGACATTTCCCTCCCGTACTACCTCGGCAATCAGTCCCTTAACACGGCTTTCAAACTGTCCACGGAACTGTGTACCGGCAACCAGTGCGGTCAAATCAAGCAGGTATACCTTTTTATCACGCAGATGATAGGGGATATCTCCCGATGCAATACGCTGTGCAATGCCTTCAGCAATTGCAGTTTTGCCGACACCGGGTTCACCGATCAGGCAGGGATTATTTTTCTGACGGCGTGAGAGGATCTGAATAACTCGTGCAATTTCACGTTCTCTGCCGATAATACGGTCAAGCTTTCCATCCTCAGCCTGCTGACTGAGGTTGGTGCAGTAATTATTGAGGAATTTCAGGTCATTCTCCCCATTGCTTGCTTTCTGTTTGGATGCTTTCTTTTTGGATTTCTTTTCGGAATTCGACTTATCCGGTTCCTCCGAATCTTCTTTTTTTCCCTTGATATTCGTGAAAAATGGACTGAGCATCTCATCCAAAAAACTCGGTCGGGTTTTTTCTTCATCCGAATCATCATTCAGATCTGCATCATTCATGAATCCCATCATCTGATTAGATAATTCCTCCAAATCTTCATCATTCAGACCGGTACCTTTCAGATATTCAGATATCTGTGGAATATTCAGTTCTTTGGCGCAGGTCAGGCAATAACCCTCGCCCTGTGCATTGCTGCCAAGCTGGGACATGAAGATTATCGCAGGTCTTTTTTTGCATTTAGAACATGCTATCATAAAACTCCTCATCCTTTCTGTATTGTGTTACAGGAATACAGACTGTATTTGTTCGTATAAATAATGAAACAGCATTGTTTTGTCAATGGTTTCCTGATTGAACAGAATCATCATATTCCCCGTTCCCAGTACAATGAGCCGGACTGCCATAGTCACAGCGATCAGAACCGCAGCTGCCTGTACCAGACCGATGGGAAATGCCAGAATATGATTGCCTCTGCGCATGTGCATCAGCTCCTCCAGACTGCCTGCCATGTTTGAGATAATACCCATCAGGATGAGCACCACCGCCATCAGCAGCAGGAACAGCCCCATGCGGACAAGGCTGACATAGAACGGGCGCAGGTAATGCGATTCCACTGCGGACGCTGCGCTCTGTGCGTCCTCTGCATCAAGAAACTGCCGGAGTGCAGCAGGATGCTCCACGAAAAACGTGCTGACATTTTCCTGCGGCAGGGGAGAAAGACTGTGCAGCATGGTATCCACCGTCTGCCCGACCGCCATGGTCAGAGCTTCCGGCACAGTTTCCTGTGCAAGTGCTTCACGCAGTTCCTTTTCTTTCATCGGCGCATCCGGACTTTTTACATTGTTGTAGGAATCGAGAATTGCCGGATACAATTCCGTTTCCGTGTATTCGATTTCAAAATGTTCTGTCACAGTGTCCTGAAACAGCATTTCATAAACCGGAGGTGCAAGAAAATCACTGCCGAAAAATCCGACAACCACCGCCAGAATACTGCCGATCAGCGGAAAGAGCATCCGGTTGAAGCCCTTTGCCACGGCATTGTAGAGAATGCAGCCGGTAATGGCGGCAATCAGCACATCATAAAACCACCAGAATTGTGTGCCCATTTAGTTCCTCCTATTATGGGAAATACTGCACAATGTCTGCTTTCCACAGCATAATTGTCAGATAATCTGCTGACATGGCAGGCACTGTGCGGCATTGCATATCATCTCATATTGATACGGTTGATTTTGTCATATCCAAGAAGATAGAAATATTTTCCATTTTTCATCAGGTTTTCGTAGGAATCCGTAATTTTCAGCTCCGCACTGTGCTCGCCGGTAAAGGTATAGCTTTCAATGCTCTGTGTTCCCAGAAGAAATGCGGTTTCATTGTCCGCGTCCACGCTTTTGGCAATATACGGAATCTGAATCACGGACGGATTATCGCCCGGTGCAGCGAACAGCAGCAGCTGGGACTGACGGCGTTCCTCGTTTTCAAGGAGAATGGCAGCATGTTCCTTTGCAAAGGCATAATCTGCCAGCGGGCCGCTGAAATCCACGACATTCTGCATGTCGCCCATAGAGTTATAATATGCACATCTGGTATCCCCAATCACAAACGCGTCACCATTTTCAAGCGCGTACACCTTCATGCAGAGCGTTGCAAGGGGTGCTGAGATCCACTGGGTTTCATTATTGAAAGTGACGGACTGCAATGTGGTCACAAGGTCGCCGTTTTCCGCGCCAAGTGTGGCAAAAATGCAGCCGGTTTTATTCAGGCTGACATCGAGCAGGCGGTCTACGCATTCACGGTTGTACAGACGATTGCCCGTGGAATCATATACGGTCAGCCGGCAGGCATAGGTATCGGATTCCGTGACAACAGCAACATTGCCGTTGTCGCCGATTCTTGCAAAGAGAATCGGACGCTCCGTGGTGATTTCGTATATCATCTTGCTTGCACTGTCCACGCGGAATTTCGTGCCGTTGCAGGAATAGAGCAGACAGCGGGAATCATTGGTTTCCATGATGGCATTGCTGTAGGCATGTTGGCGGCTTTCCTTGAAATTGCCGTCCGACGAGTAAATGTATACATACATATCGCAGAGAATGAACATGGTATTGCCCACAAAGCTTGTGTAATAATCCACGCCGCCGGAAACCGAGAGAGGATAGTTGCCCTCCGTATCCGCATTTTCATTCTGCGTGATATTCTGGTATTTTGAGCCGATGCCTTCCAGCCGCGGAAACCATACGTCACGCTTGGCATAGACAAAAATGCAAATGCCGACTGCAAGCAGCATCAGGAGAAATTTCGACATGCGCCGCCGTCTTCTGCGCCGCTGGCGGATGAGTACAATATCCACTGAATTTCCCATTGTCCGGCTCACTCCTTTCTTTTTGCAGGGATGCAGGTCATTCGTCCGACCGATAGAACACACGGTTGAGATACAACCCGTGTGCCATTGCCGTTTTACCGGCGCGCAGACGATTGCCGGAGGCGATGATGTCATCAAGCTCCTCCAGAGGGATTCTGCCCTCGTTGATGTCGAGCAGAGTTCCCACCATAATCCTAACCATATTATACAAAAAACCGTTCCCTTTTACAAGCATTTTCACAGTTTCACCATCTTTTTCTACAGTAAAGCTATGAATTGTCCGGATTGTGTTAGCGTTTTCTTTGCAATTTGTACAAAATGCCCGAAAATCATGTGTTCCCACAAAATGCTGCGCAGCCTCCTGCACCAGTTCCAAACGGAATGGGCGGCGGTAGTGGCAGGCAAGGTCTGTCAGGAACGGGTTCTTGCATTCGCTGCTGTGAATCAGGTAGAGATATTCCTTCGAGTCGCAGCTGAACCGCGCGTGGAAATCCTCCGGCGCGTCCTCACACGAGAGGATGGAAATATCCTTTGGCAGCTCTCCATTCACGCCGCGTACAAAGCCGATCGTGGGGATCATGCTGTTGGTCTGTACGGAAAAGCAGTACTGCCGTGCATGAACGCCTGCATCCGTGCGCGAACAACCGTGAATGGTCACAGGCTCATTGAGCACCTTGCTGACGCAGGCTTCCACAACTGCCTGAATGGTATTGGCATTATTCTGAATCTGGAAACCATGGTATGCCGTACCACGGTATGCCATCATAACTTTTAAGTTTCTCACGTTTCCTCACTTTTCTTTGCAGCCGTATCTTCGGACACAGCAGTCGCTTCGGGTTCTTCTGACTGTGCAGCAGCCTTTTTCGCTTTCCGCTGTGCAAGTACTGCAAGCAATACCAGCAGCGCGGCACTGGAAAGGGAAATGACCAGTCCCAGACGGAATCCAGCCGGACAGTAGCGCATGGAAATGGTATGGCTGCCGGCAGTCAGCTTCACACCGCACATTGCATTGAATACAGGAATCAGCTCGGCAGGTTTGCCGTCCACATAGACCTTCCAGCCCGTTTCATAGGGCACGGAGAGGTACAGACAGCCGTCCTGTTTTACGTCGATTTCACCGTCAAACGCGGTATCGTCAAATGCCGTCAGTGTCATCACCTCATCGGCAAGTGCAGCATAGCCAGCATCAAGGACATCCTGATTGAGCTGGTACATGTACACATTGATTGTACCGGATGATGCAGAGGACGGCAGGTCACAGCGCAGCGTTACCATGTCACCCGTGTAGAAACTGCCAACGGGGGTGATGTAGGGCTGCTTCTTGATTTCGTAGGAAACCGTTTTGGAATCGTTGTAGTACACGTCCATCTGTTCGCCGTTGGATACCTTCATATAGGCATAGAGCATTCCATCCTGCTGTGCGGTATAATTGTACTTGAGGAAGCTGTCGGAGGTTGCATCCGCCTGACGGCTGTAGTTGTAATTGCCGTAGCCGTTGCGTGTTACATCATAGCCGGTATGTCCGACATGGGTGATGTCAATCGCTGTGAACAAGTCCTCCTCTATGCCTGTCATGCGGCGGAACAGGATGTTCTGCGTTTCAAAGGCATTGAGCGTCTTGTCCATTGTGTAGGCTGCTGCCGCATCGTCCACCATGTAGCCCATAGAAAGGGGGTAGTTGTTCTGGTAGAGCTTGCACTGTCCGAGGGATTCTATCCGATGCATTGTCACAGTGTCGGCATTGTAGCTGTTTTTGCCGATATTGTACTGCACATTCAGCAGCATATTGGTCAGGGGGGAGGTGTTTGCATAATAGTAACGGTTGCCGGCTTCGGAGGCAGGCAGACCGATCAGCCGCAGGAATGTGGTGATTTTCGCATTTGCCATGGAAGAAAACTGTGATACACCATTATAACAATACAGTGACGGGTCATTGAGGGAGTACCATTTGTTGATTTCCACGCGGTAGAACAGTTCATCCTCCGTATTTTCGATAACATCGAGCAGTTCCTGCACCTGTTCATTATTGGTAGGATAGCCTTCATAACTGGAGCTGCCGACTGATTCGACTGCCTTGATGCTGTGCTGTCCCATCTCAAAGGCAAGCACGGCTGCAAGGAGTACCTGCACCACCTGTTTCGGAAGAAATGTACGGAACAGGACAACGAGCAGATACACACCGCCGAGAATTGCACTTGCAAAGACGAATTTGTTCATATCATCGCCTTCCGGACGCACATTATAAGAGAGTGCGCAGAATACAATACCGGAAGCAGCCATGCCGAGCCATTGCCAGATGCTCAGCTTTTCTTCGAGGAGAATCTGATAGGCGCGGTATGCAGCCACCAGAAGAACGAAAGAAAAGAGGAACGAGAAGCGATAAGGGAGCATGTTGGTGAAATGAAAGCCGTGCCAGATGAAGTTGAGTACGTTCATATTGCAGCTGACAATGAGGAATGCAAGCAGCAGTACAGCAGCAATTTTCTCACGCAGCCGGATGTTCTTTGCCACCAGAAATACCCCCAGCAGCAGCACGGGGAGCAGACCGCAGTAGAGATTGGGCAGTCCCTCCTTGGAAGTCACTTCGTTGAATGCGAGCATATTCGCGATAATTTCGCGCCAGCCCTCATAATAGGTCACGCTTTTCGGGAACGTGTTTGAGGCACTGTGCGTCAGCTGCAAGGCAAGGAAGGTGGGAATGAGAATCCATGCGGACAGTCCCGCGCCGAGCAGCGAGCCGCCTGCAAATTGCAGGGAACGTTTGCCGAAGCTGCGCAAGCCCTTGCATTCAAACAGGGAAAGGCAGATAAAGGCAAGCACGGAGAAAATGCAGATAAAGTAGGCGATATAGTAATTGGTAAAGAGCGCAAGTCCAAGGGCAATGACGTAGGTACGGTATTTTCCCTCACGCACAAGCGCGGCAAGTCCGAGCATGACCAGCGGCAGAAGTGCCACGGTGTCGATCCAGATGGTGTTCCAGTAATAGCCCATCATGTAGCTGCAAAGGGCATACATCACAGCAAACATGGTGATGGACATGTCGTTTTTCTGGAACACATAGCGCAGCATTTTCGCGAAAAACAGACCTGCAAAGGCGAATTTCAGCATGAGAATGACCATCATTGCATCGCGCAGGTATTCCTGCGGTACAAAAACGGCAAGGATATTGAGGGGGCTTGCGCAGTAGTAAGCCATCAGTGAAAGGAAATTCGTACCCAGACCGGAACGCCATGTATAGAGAAGCGAACCGCCCTCGGAGAGTTTTTCCTCTAAAATCTGATAGAACGGATAATACTGGTGCCACAGGTCGGTGACGAGGAATTGTCTGTCGCCAAACGGGTGCATTTCACTGGCATAAAAGCCAATACCGAGCAGCAGAAAAGGGAGGATGAATGCGAGAATTTCCCAGATCGGCGTATTGCTGACAGCTTTCTGCACCGGTGCAGGCTGCACGGACGCGGTTTTTTTCTTCTTTTTTGACATAATGTCTCTCCTTTACGATTGTAACAGGATGTTCAGAGCCACCGAAGCTGCCACAAAGAGCAGGCAGACGGCGAATCCGATATAATCGCGCGGTGCAGCTTTCAATGTGCGCAGTCTTGTTCTGCCGTCACCGCCGCGGTAACAGCGACATTCCATTGCCGTTGCCAGTTCTTCCGCCCTGCGGAATGCGGACACGAACAAGGGAATGAGGATGGGGATGAGGGCCTTGGCACGATCAGTCAGTTTGCCGTTGTCCAATGTTGCCCCCCTTGCTTTCTGCGCGGACATGATTTTGTCCGTTTCCTCCAGCAGCGTCGGAATGAAGCGCAGTGCAATGGACATCATCATTGCCATTTCATGCACGGGGAATTTCACGCGTCTGAGAGGAGAAAGCAGCGATTCGATCGCGTCAGTCAGCAGGATGGGAGAGGTGGTATAGGTCAGCAGGGAAGAACCGATGATAAGCAGTACAATGCGCAGCATCATGAAAATGCTGGTGGAAATACCGTCCTCCGTAATTTTCAGGAATTTCCACGAAAAGAGCACCTCGCCGTCCGTGATGAACAGCAGATTGAGCAAAGCGGTAATGGCAAGGAACGGCAGAATGGGCTTGACGCTTTTCCATATCATCTTCATGGGGATGTTGGAAAGCCGCTGCGCCAGCAGTACGAATGCCGCGCCCAGTGCAATCACCCAGAAACTATTTCCGGCAAACAGGAGGAAGATGAACAGGAGCGTTTCAATGATTTTGAAGCGCGGGTCCATCCGGTGCAGCACACTCTCCACGGGGAAATACTGTCCGCTGGTAATCTCTTTCAGCATGATGCCGCACCCCCTTTCCGCAGCAGTCCGAGCAATGCATCACGCGCCTGCGCAACGGTGTAAATATCCTCCGGCAGGTCGTAGCCGCGCTGCCGCAGGGTATGCATGACACCGGCAATCTGCGGAATGCGCAGTCCCATGCCGGAAAGCTCCTCTGTGCGGCGGAATACCGCAGGGGTATCGTCATAACAGAACAGCTTTGCCTGATTCATCACAAGGAGTTTTTCTGTATATTCAGCTACATCCTCCATGCTGTGGGAAACAAGCATCACCGTGCTCTGTGTTTTTTTCTGATAATCACAAATCTGCCGGAGCAGGTAGTTGCGCCCCTTCGGGTCGAGTCCGGCACATGGTTCATCAAGGATGAGGATTTCCGGCCGCATTGCCATCACGCCTGCAATTGCCGCACGGCGTTTCTGACCGCCGGACAGGGCAAACGGTGAACGCTCCAGCAGCTTTTTGTCAAGCCCGATAAGCTCAGCCGTTTCCTGTACGCGTTCCTTGATTTCCGCGTCATTCAGCCCCATATTTTTCGGGCCGAATGCAATGTCCCGATATACCGTTTCCTCAAAGAGCTGGTATTCCGGATACTGGAACACCAGACCAACGCGGAAGCGTACATCGCGGAGCTTCTTTTTGTCCGCCCAGATGTCCTCCCCATGCAGCAGTACTTTGCCGGAGGTCGGACGCAGCAGACCGTTGAAATGCTGCATCAATGTGGATTTTCCGGAGCCTGTATGACCGATAATACCCACCATGCAATTGTTTTCTATCTTCAGATTGACATGGTCAACCGCCGTTTTTTCAAACGGTGTCCCTGCACTGTAGGTGTAGGTCAGCTCCTCGGTTTCCAAAATGCTCAATGACTTCACCAATCCTATTCCTTATCGCAATATCGGCAAATCCTGCTCCGCCTTGGCAGAGCAGGACGTGTCTGTTTCTATCGCAGCACTGTATAGTTTCCGTGCTGTCTTGAATCCTGCGCCCTACCGTGATTCCGGTTGGGCTGTATCAAGCAATGCCGCAAGTGCGGCAATGCATTCATCCGTGTGGATAATATCCTCCGCAATGGGAATCCCCTCCTGCCGGAGCAGGTGGGCAAGCTCCGTGACCTGCGGAACATCCAGACCAACGGATTTGAGCGTTTCCACCTGTGAAAATACACGCTTGGGGACATCATCGAGCAGCACCTTGCCGCCATCCATCACCACAATGCGGTCAGCCTGTGCAGCTTCCTCCATATAATGTGTGATGAGAATGATGGTGATACCCTGTTCGCGGTTCAGGCGGCGGATAGTTTCCATAACCTCCTGTCGTCCCTGTGGGTCGAGCATGGCGGTCGGTTCATCCAGAATAATGCAGTCGGGCTGCATGGCAATGACTCCGGCAATGGCAACGCGCTGTTTCTGACCGCCGGAAAGCTGTGTCGGCGCGTGTTTGCGGTAAGCGTACATTTTTACGGCATGGAGTGCATCATCCACGCGGCGGCGGATTTCATCGGGGGCAACACCCAGATTTTCCGGCGCAAACGCAACATCTTCCTCCACAATGGTCGCGACGATCTGGTTGTCGGGATTCTGGAACACCATACCGGCTTTCTGCCGGATGGCAAAGAGGTTTTCCTCATCCGCTGTATCCATGCCATCCACATAGAGCTTTCCCTCATCGGGGAGCAGAATGGCGTTGATGTGCTTGGCAAAGGTGGATTTTCCGCTGCCATTGTGACCGAGTACGGCAACAAAGCTCCCTTTTTCCACGGAAAGGGAAATATCCTTGAGTACCGGCGTTTCCTGTTTCTGTAATGTGCCGTCCTCCGCGGTCTCCTGATAGTGGAATACCAGATGCTTTGCCTCAACAATGGCACTCATCGGAATGCCTCGCTTGCATCATGGCTGCACCAGACCGCAGTAGAACCGCAGGGCAGGCACATGCCGCTTTCCTCCACGGGCAGACCGATTTCATCAAAATATACATGACCGCCGTATTTCTTCGTCAAAAGACTGTCCAGAATATAGCCCATAACGGACGGGGACAATCCTGTGGTATAGCTGTTGATGAGGAAGAACAGGGGCTTGTCGCTGAGAACATCCACACAGGTTTTCACAAGGTCAAAGATGCAGTTTTCGAGCTTCCAGACCTCGCCGCCCGGCCCTCTGCCATAGCTGGGAGGATCCATGATGATGGCATCATATTTCTTGCCGCGGCGGATTTCACGCTGGGTGAATTTCTCGCAGTCGTCCACGATCCAGCGGATGGGCTTATCCTGCAAGCCCGATAATGCGGCATTTTCCCTTGCCCACTGCACCATGCCCTTGGATGCGTCCACATGGCATACCGATGCGCCTGCATTGGCACAGGCAAGCGTTGCACCGCCCGTGTAGGCAAAGAGATTCAGAACGCTGATGTCCCTGCCGGCATTGCGGATGAGTCCGTCCATGAAATCCCAGTTGACTGCCTGTTCCGGAAAGAGTCCGGTGTGCTTGAATCCTGTGGGGCGAATCTGGAATTTCAGGTCGCCGTAGGGCAGCTCCCATTTTTCGGGGAGCTTTGCATGGAATTCCCATTTGCCGCCGCCGCTGCTGCTGCGGTGATAACGGGCATCTGCCTGCGTCCAGAGTCTTGCCGTTTTCGGTGTTTTCCAGATGACCTGCGGGTCGGGGCGAATCAGGCTCACCCCGTTCCAGATTTCCAGTTTTTCACCATCGGAGGTGTCAATGACGCGGTATGCTTTCCAATTTTTTGCTGCTCTCAATCCATTCTCTCCTTATCTGCTCACGCGTGCATGGATTTTATCGGCAATTTCCATTGCCATGGCATTGATTTGGTTGAAATCCCTGCCCTCAATCATTACACGGATAAGCGGTTCTGTGCCGCTTTCGCGCACAAGGATACGGCCAGCGTCACCCAGCTCCTGTTCCTTGCGGTCAATGAGGTTTGTGATTTCGCCGTCATTCTTCCAGTTCTCCTTGCGGCTGTTCGGAATCTTGACGTTGATCATCACCTGCGGGAATTTATCCATGACACCGGCAAGCTCACTCATCTTGCAGCCGGATGCCTTGAGGATTTCCAGAATCTTTGCGCCGGAAAGCTGACCGTCACCGGTGGTTGCTTCATCCAGGAAAATGATGTGACCACTCTGCTCGCCGCCGATATTATAACCGCCGTCCAGCATTTTTTCCAGTACATATCTGTCACCGACATTTGCGGTAATCATCTTAATGCCGTTTTCCTTTGCAAAGTAAGTAAAACCGAGGTTGGACATGACTGTCACGACAACTGCGTCCTTTTTCAGTCTGCCCTGCGCCTTGTAGGATTTTGCCGCAATGGCAATGAGCTTATCACCATCGACCAGCTCGCCTGTTTCATCCACTGCAAGACATCTGTCCGCGTCACCGTCAAAGGCAAGACCGATGTCGCATTTGTTGGCAACGACAAATTCCATCAGGTCGTCCATATGGGTAGAACCACAGTCCTTGTTGATGTTCGTGCCGTCCGGCTCTGCATGGAGCATCAGCACTTCTGCGCCCAGTCTTGTGAACAACTCCTGCGCTGTTGCAGAGGAGCTGCCGTTTGCACAGTCAAGTGCTACGCGGATGCCCTCCGGCTTTGTCTGGATGCTGTCGGCAATATGGGAAATATATTCCTCCGCAGCGGAGGTATAATGCGTAATTCTGCCCACATCCGTACCGCTGACAAGCTGCACCTTTTCGGGGGTATCGAGAATCAGTTCCTCGATTTCCGCTTCGATTTCATCGGAAAGCTTGTAGCCGGTGGAGGAAAAGAGCTTGATGCCGTTAAATTCCACGCTGTTGTGAGAGGCGGAAATCATCACGCCGGCATCTGCATTGCGTTCTTTGACAAGGTATGCAACTGCCGGAGTCGGCACAACGCCGAGAATTTCCGCGTCCGCGCCAACCGAACAAATGCCGGCACACATTGCCGCTTCCAGAATGTCGGAAGAAATTCTGGTGTCCTTGCCAATCAGAATTTTCGGACGATGGCTCGAATGCTGCGTCAGAACAAGTGCGGCAGCTCTGCCGATCTGCATGGCAAGCTCACATGTCAGTTCTGTTACTGCAATGCCTCTTGCTCCATCTGTACCGAATAGTCTACCCATAGTAATTAACTCCTTAAATGTAAATTTTACCTTAAATTAGCGGAAGCTGTTCCGCTGGCTGTGTATCCGCCGTAACCGGATAACCGAGATGTTCATAGGCAAGACGTGTAACGCACCGCCCCCTCGGCGTTCTCGACAGGAAGCCGAGCTGCATCAGGAACGGTTCGCATACATCCTCCAATGTCACTGCCTCCTCGCCAAGGGCAGCCGCAAGCGTTTCCAGCCCCACAGGGCCGCCGCCATAGCCGCGGATAATCATATCCAGCATCCGTCTGTCAATGCTGTCAAGACCGAGATGGTCAATTTCCAGCTTATTCAGCGCGATTCTGGCGATTTCCTCGGTGATTTCACCATCGCCGAGAACATCGGCAAAGTCGCGCGCGCGCTTGAGCAGGCGGTTGGCGATACGGGGTGTTCCTCTCGATCTTCCCGCAATTTCCAGCGCACCATCCGTGGTGCAGGGAATGCCGAGGATCATGCTGCTGCGGCGCACAATGTCCGAGAGCTGTTCGGGCGTGTACAGCTCCAATCGCTGCACCACGCCGAACCGGTCGCGCAGCGGTGCGGAGAGCTGTCCGGCTCTTGTGGTCGCACCGACAAGCGTAAACTGCGGCAAATCCACACGCAAGGAACGTGCGGACGGGCCTTTTCCAATCATAATGTCAATGGCATTGTCCTCCAGTGCAGGGTAGAGGATTTCTTCCACTGCACGGCTCAGACGATGGATCTCGTCAATGAACAGGACATCACCGGGGGAGAGATTTGTCAGAATGGCGGCAAGGTCGCCCGGCCGTTCAATGGCAGGACCTGTAGTAATGCGCAGGTTGACTCCCATTTCATGGGCAATGATTGCAGAAAGCGTGGTCTTGCCAAGTCCGGGCGGTCCATAAAGCAGCACATGGTCGAGGGATTCTCCGCGCCGCTTTGCAGCTTCAATGTAAATGGCAAGATTCTCCTTGACTTTGTCCTGACCGATGTATTCTGCAAGTGTCTGCGGCCGCAGTCCCTTTTCCAGAATATAGTCCTCCTCCGATTCCAGAGGGGAAACCAGTCTGTTTTCCATGGAGAAATCTCCTGTTTCTATCATTGGATCGCCTCCACTTTATTTCTCAAAAAATCGCTTCTTTCTGGTATAAAATGCGCTGATACCCTCCACAGCCTTCTGTGCGTTGGACTGTTCATAACTGAGGAAACACAGGTGGTCGTTGCTCTTGAGCGAGGGCGCAAGGTGACGTGCAAGCGGTACGAAGAGCTTGCGCGTGTTGCCGAGCATGTCAACGATGATGAGCACCTGCGGCTTTTCGCTGCCGCGCGTCATTTCCATGATGAATGCACGGTCAACATTGGGCTGCTTTGCAAAGAACTTATTTGCAGCTCTTGTGATATGGGACAGAGAACGCTGCGGCTGACGGTAGGTGATGGTTTCTGCCTCGTTGTAGGAAATTGCTTTGATATGGAGATTTCTTGCAATCATCAGAATACTCTTGATTTCCGGTGAGCTGAATTCCTTACCATAGGAATTGGGATTGAGCACAGCGGACGCGTTCTGAATCAGGTCAAAGAAACGCAGGCAGTTGAGCTTGTAGCATTCCACATAACGCTTGGCAAACTGCTGGAGTGCGCGATGGCTGGTAAAAAACGGGATGAACATTTCACCCTCCGGATTCTGAATGGTGATGAGATCCATCTGGATACCTTCGTTGTTTTCACCATGCTTCACGGGATTTTTGCAGATGACATAAATATCACTGCGGATGAGTGTCTGCAAGAAAACAGAGCGTTTAGATGGGTCATTGATGGCGGCTTTTAACAATTCGTCAAGATTCATAGTTGTATCCTCCATTACTATTATTTTGATCGTCTGCCCATTTCACGAAGGGTCAGACGGATAAGTTCCTCAGCGGAAAGGGTTTCGCTCTGTCGGAGAAGAATGGGCATGACCTCCTCCTGACGGTAACCGAGCACACAAAGTGCTGCGAGTGCCTCGGACAGGTTATCCGTACCGGATGCAGTTCCAGCAGCAGGGAGTTCCTGCATGGCGGGGTTGGTTTTTGCAAGCTTATCTTTCAAATCCACCACAATGCGTTCTGCGGATTTTTTGCCCACGCCCTTGACCTTGGTCAATGCGGAGGTGTCGCCGGATGCAACAAGCAGTGCAAAGCGGTTCGGGGTTAAATCGGACAGAATGGCAATGGCAGCCTTCGGCCCGATGCCGGAAACGGTAATCAACATCTGAAAACAGGAAAGCTCCTCACGGTCTGCAAAGCCGAACAACTCCACAGCGTCCTCGCGGACGGAGAGATGCGTGTACAATGTGACCTGACTGCCCGCTGCGCCGATGGCAGACAGGGTGGTCTGCGTGGTACGGCAGGCATACCCTACGCCTGCGCATTCCACCACGGCAAGGGATGCTTCCTTATGGATGAGAGTTCCTGATATGCTGTAAATCATGGATTAGCTCCTTATGTTGTGTATTTTGTTCAACTGACCGCGGCAGCAGTGTCCGTGGCAGATGGCAATGGCAAGCGCATCAGCTGCATCATCGGGCTTGGGGATTTGTTCAAGCTGCAAAATGCGTCTTGTCATGTCCATCACCTGATGCTTTTCCGCCTTTCCATAGCCAACCACTGCCTGCTTGACCTGCAGGGGGGTATATTCAAAAATCGGAATTCCCCTTTTTGCAGCCGCAAGCACAAGGATGCCGCGCGCTTGTGCCACGTCAATGGCAGTCGTGCGGTTCGTCCGGAAGTACAGCTTTTCAATCGCCATACAATCTGGCTGGTATCGCTGCAGGATTTCACGCATATCGGTGTCAATGTCGCAGAGCCGCCGTTCAAAGGGCGTGTGCGCCTGCGTCAGGATCGCACCGTATTCCACAGGGCGGAACTGTGCACCGGCATATTCTACAATGCCGAACCCCACAATGGCATAACCGGGGTCAATTCCAAGTATTCTCACGTTTCTACCTCCATTGGGGCGCAAAATGCCCCTGCGATTCCATACACATTATATTATAGCACAGAATGTACTACTTTTTCAATACCTAAAACAATTTTTATCTTGCTTTTTTTCAAAAAATTATGTATAATATATCATGGACGGCGTTGCAGGAGAGATGCGGACGGGTTGCAGGCAGATTTTCCACAGAATTTCTGTCATCCACCAGCGCAAAACCCTCGTACAGCATGACGCGCTGCGTGTGATACGCGGCACTTTTATCAAATAAAGGAGTAGAACTATGGACCTCAATGAACTTCGCCAGCACATCGATCGGCTGGATAAGGACATCATCGACATTTTTAGTGAACGCATGGAGCTTTGCCGGCAGGTGGCAGCCTATAAGAAAGCGAACGGACTTCCGGTATTCCAGTCCTCGCGTGAGAATGAGATTTTCGAGCGTGTATACAATATGGCACCTGAGGGCATGGGAACCTGTACGCAGGTGCTCTTCAAGAATATCATTGACATCAGCAAGCATCTGCAATATCGTGAGATCTACGAGGACAAGCCGAATGAATACATGCCGTTCCACATTCCGGAACAGGTGAGCGTTGCTTGTCAGGGCACGGAGGGTGCAAATGCGGAAACCGCAGCAAAGCAGATTTTCGGCGAAAACTGCACACCGACCTACCGTGCGACCTTTGCGGAGGTTTTCGAGGCAGTGCAGAACGGTGAAACGCAGTTCGGCATTATTCCGGTACAGAATTCCACGGCAGGTTCCGTGGTACAGGCATACGACCTGATGGGAAAGTATAATTTTTACATCAATAAGACCACCGTTGTGGAGATTACCAATTGTCTGGCAGTGCGTCCGGGCACGAAGCTGACGGACATCCGCAATGTCTACTCCCATCCGCAGGCATTGGCACAGTGTTCGGATTTCCTGACCAGCCACGGACTCAATGCCATTCCCTATGGCAATACGGCGACCGCGGCACAGATGGTAGCAGAGAGCAGCGAACCGATTGCAGCCATTTGCTCCGAACCTTGTGCGGAGCTGTACGGACTGGAGATCCTGCGCAGTCATATTTCCGATTATGTACCAAATTATACGCGGTTTATCTGCATTTCCAAGGAGCTGCTGCTGCCGGAGGATGCTGACTGCATTTCCGTTATGCTCAAGCTTCCTCACGAGGAGGGAACGCTCTACCGTCTGCTGAGTAAATTTGTCATCTGCGGCATGAACCTGCAAAAGCTGGAGAGCCGTCCGATACGCAATGGCAGCTTTGAGGCAATGTTCTATCTGGATTTCAGCGGCAGCATCCGTGACCGCAATGTCTGCGCACTGCTGTCCGACCTTGCGGAGAATCTGGAATATTTCAAGTTCCTTGGCAACTACAGCGAAGCATAAACGGGCTTTGTCATAAAGTTGTAAGGATTTGATGTGGATTTGTCATTGTAATTCCTGCCTGTATGCTGTATAATGAAAATATATTTGTTTGTTCGGAGAGAGATTTTATGTATTATTGCTGTGCCATAACGGATAAGGGAGTCAGGGAGAATAATGAAGATGCACTGCTGATACACAAGTCCGTACTGACGGAGGGTGTAACGGAACAGCTTGTTGCTGCGCCGTTCATTGCAGCGGTGGCGGATGGTGTATCCAGTGAGCATTGCGGCGAGGTTGCGTCACTGATGTGTCTGGAGCTTCTGAAGGAAGTATCCTACAACAGCGAGGTTGACCTGACGGAAACGCTTGCTGACATTCACCAAAAGCTGACTGATTACAGCAGTCAGCAGGATGATACTGCGAATATGCAGACAACGCTCTGTGGTATTGCAGTGGATGAATACGAAGGTCTGCACACCATCAATGTGGGGGATTCGCGCTTATACCGCTATCGCCGCGGCAGGATCATGCAGCTGTCGCGTGACCAGTCCCTTGTGCAGCTGCTTTATGAGGAAGGCTCGATAACCAAGGAAGAACGCCAGAATCACAAGCATCGGAATATTATATTCCCCGTGCTGGGCAATCTTTCTTCCACACCGGATTATGATGTCCGCAGTGATGACGAATGTGTGCAGTACGGCGATGTGCTTCTGCTGTGTTCGGACGGGCTTTCGGATTATGTATCCACCAATGAGATGGAGGAAATCCTTGCCATGCCCAAGCCCTTGGTACGCCGTCTGCGTTTGCTGACGGATCTGGCACTGGAGAATGGCAGCACGGATAATATCACCATCATCGCGCTCATGCGCATGGCGGAGGAAGAAAAACCGGCAGGGAAATTATTTTAAGAAACGAAAACGGCTGTGCACTTTACTGCACAGCCGTTCAGCTTGTCAAAAAAGTCTTTTTTCTGGGGTTAGCACCCCAAAGCCTGCCCCCACAGCCGCAGTTAAATCCTATTGCGGCATACCGTCGCCCTCAAGCAGCATCCTGACTCAGGCTCAGGCACCCAACCCCTCCCCCAAAGGGGGAGGGGCTATATTGCGAGGGTACTGCGTACCCTCTAACCCGCCAAAGGACTCCGTCCTTTGAACCTAATAAGGTTTTTCGACAGACTGAACGGCTGTGCACTTTACTGCACAGCCGTTCTTCTTATTTATTCAGTACGCAAAGCCACCACAGGGTCTTTTTTCGCCGCACTCTTGGAGGGGATAATACCTGCAATCAGCGTCAGCAGCATGGAAATAATGACCAGAATCACTGCCGCACCAATGGGCAGAATTGCATTCAGTACAAGAATACCCGTCAGTGCATGGATAATTGCGTTAATCGGAATGCACAGCAGATAGGTGACAATGACACCAAGTAAGCCCGATGTGAAGCCGATAATCAGCGTTTCTGCATTGAACATGCTCGACACGTCACGCTTGGATGCACCGATTGCGCGGAGAATACCAATTTCCTTTGTACGCTCCTGTACCGAAATCAGCGTGATAACACCGATCATAATGGACGATACGATCAGCGAGATCGCAACAAATGCAATCAGTACATAGGTGATGGTGTTGATGATGGTCGTGATAGAGGACAGCATCAGCCCGATGTAGTCGGTGTACTTAATCTGGGAAAGCTCCTCCACACCCTCGTTGTATTCTTCAATTACTTCCTCAATTACATCCTTGTTCTCAAAAGAGGAGGCAAAGAGATTGATACGCGCCGGTTCATCCAAATCCAGATAACCAAGCTTTTGCAGATTGGTTTCATAATCGGAATCGGAGAATACCATAATTTCATCATGGTACTTTGCATATGCGTCCAGTCCTGCGGTTTTCAGCTGCTTTTCCAGCCCTGCAAGCTTCTGCTCTGCCGGAACGGCTGCCATCTGCTCCGTAACCTGCGCAGCATACTGCATTTTTACCTGTTCTTCCACCATCATGGTGTACGCTTCTTCCAAATCCTCATCGTTCATGTCTGCAATATAGCCTTTCAGCTCATCCGCGGACATGCCCATCTGCTGCGTCAATGCCTGCACCATGGTCTGTTCCATCGTTTCACGCGTCTGTCCCTGCATTGCCTGTGCAACAGAGGCTTCCATCTGCGCATCGGACGGAATGCACATCATCTGTACATAAATCATCGCCTTTTCCTGGTCGCTGAGTGTGTCCACATAATTGCGGAATTCTTCTTTCTTTTCCGCATCCGTCATTTCGCCCGTGCTTGCGCGGAACGGCAGACCTGTGAAAATATCCGTGAATTCATCTGCAAGCTGCGCTTCAATGGCTGCGCAGTCTTTTGCTTCTTCAATCACATATTCCGTCAGTTCGCTTGTGTAGGCAATTGCACCGGTCAGCATGGTGGCAGTTGCTTCTTCATTCGGACGGATGATACCGCTGACCTTCAGCGGAATGCCGTTGTCGTACAGATACTTCATACCGGAATCCGTATCGCGCAGATCCGTGTAGGTATCCGTCATCTTGTCATAGCTGTAGCACTCGGAATTGAGCACAACACGGTAGTCCATATCGCAGATTTCCTGATAGCTCCAGCTTTTTTCGTCCTTCGACTCCAGCTTTGTCTTGTTGACAGCCGCATCCATAATGGCATCCATGGTTTCCTTGGAATTCAGACCGAGCGCATAGAGCGTCACATCGTCCAGCTCATGGTTTTCATCCAGTACCAGTACCACTTCATTGTACGCATCCGGCCATTCACCGTACACCACATCATACTGCTTTTTCAGCAGGTCGTTGATCAGTTCGCCATTTTCACCGGGGAGAAGCTCCTGCCAAAGACCGCCGGCAACCATTTCCATGGAGGAAGTACCGCCCATCATGGACGCTTCCATCTCGAACATTGCACTCATGTCAAAGTCCATTGCCTCCGTCATCAGCTCTTCAAGGAGCTTTGCCGTATCGGATTGGAGAATTGTACCGTCCACATTCTTCGTGTACACCAGCAAATCAAGGTTGTAGCTGTACTGTACGCCGTTGATTGCCTGTGAAAGCTTGCTTTCCGCGTCAGAGCGTTCATTTTCAATATGCTTCTTGAATGCGCGCAGGTCGTTTTCCTGTGCTTCAAGGTTGTTCATGGCTTCCACCATGCTGTAAATTGCAGCCTTTTCATACACCGCGTCATTTTCATGCGCCACATCATCCGCCGCAACGCCCATAAAGGTTTCCATCAGCGTTGTCATGTCAATGGTTGCCGATTCGATGGTCAGCGGATAGGAGGACAGCGTTTCTTCCTGTACAATATCAATATAGGTCTGGAAACCCTGTGAAATGGACAATACCAGTGCAATACCGATAATACCGATAGAGCCTGCAAAGGAAGTGAGCATGGTTCTGCCTTTTTTGGTAAACAGGTTTTTCAGGGAAAGTCCGAACGATGTGCCAAAGGACATGGAGGGCTTTTTCTTTTTCTGTTCGGCTTCCTGTGCTTTTTTGTCGTGCTTTGTTTCGCGCTGGATGTCCTTTTCCGTCAGTGGTCTGGAATCGTCCTTGATTTCGCCGTCAAGCATCCGGATGATTCGGGAGGAATACTGCTCGGCAAGCTCCGGATTGTGCGTAACCATGATAATCAGGCGGTCTTTCGAGATTTTTTTGAGAATCTCCATGACCTGTACGCTTGTTTCCGTATCCAATGCACCTGTCGGCTCATCGGCAAGGATGATGTCGGGATTATTGACCAGCGCGCGGGCAATGGCAACACGCTGCATCTGACCGCCGGACATTTCCGAAGGCCGCTTGTGGAGCTGATTGCCCAGTCCCACATCCTCCAGAGCTTTCTTGGCACGTTCACGGCGTTCGGATTTCTTCACGCCGGAGAGTGTCAGTGCAATTTCCACATTCTGGAGCACTGTCTGATGGGGGATGAGGTTGTAGCTCTGAAAGACAAAGCCGATGGAGTGGTTGCGGTAGGTATCCCAATCCTTGTCCTTGTAGCTTTTGGTTGATTTTCCGTTGATAATCAGGTCGCCGTCCGAGTACTGGTCGAGTCCGCCGATGATGTTGAGCATGGTGGTTTTTCCGCATCCTGATGGACCGAGGATGGAAACAAACTCACTGGAACGGAACTGCAGGTCGATGCCCTTGAGGGCATGGACGGTGTTTTCGCCGGCAAGATAATCCTTTTTGATGCCTTTGAGTTCAAGCATAACATGTACCTCCTAAAAAAATTTACCGGATATAGCAGAAAAGCTATATCCGGATTGATTGCAAATATACAACTCCATGCATAGCTTTTCAGATATACATGAGTCTCGCATATTAAAGCAAGCCAGATTCAAATTGAATCAGGATGTTGACTTGCTGCGCAGGATGGTGCATCCTGCGCTTGCTACTCCCTCACTTGGGTAACTTCATTATAGCAGATTGCTGAATTTTTGTCAAGCAGATTTTCCCCATACTGCATAGAATTGTAAGATACTACAAATTGCTTGTGGAAAATAGGAGGATTTTTCGCTTTTTGTTAGGGAGCTTACAGAAAAGCTGGCTTTTTTGCGATATTGCCTGAAACTCGCACTTGACAAAAAAACGGAAATCCTGTATAATAAGGTTGAGCAGACTATGCGATAGCGTGGACGGCAAGTTCACGAGGAAAGTCCGAGCATCACAGAGCAGGATAGCTGCTAACGGCAGCCGAGGGCGACCTTAGGGCAAGTGCAACAGAAAAGAAACTGCCGCGTTTCGGCGCGGTGAGGGTGGAATGGTGAGGTAAGAGCTCACCGGAGTGCAGGAGACTGCACTGCCGTGTAAACCCTATCCGATGCAACGTCTAATGGTACTGACCGTCATAACATTGGCTCGATGGGCGGCACAGTAACGGCGGCTTGAGCCATACGGCGACGTATGGCCTAGATAAATTATCGCACACGACAGAACTCGGCTTATCGGTCTGGTCATGCGGACGGCTCTGCCGTCCGTTTTTTTTGAGAAATTCCGCGGCGCATTGCCGATTTACCAGAGAGGATGGAATCAGATGAAACGATTGAAAGCATTTTTACTGACAGGAATGCTGCTGCTGACGGGCTGTACGCCTGCGCAGGAGGAGAGCACTGAATCAGAGCCGATAACGGTTTACAAGGCATTGCCCCTGCCGGATTTATACATGGAAATTCCGGAACGCTTTGCCACCACATCCTCGGAGCTTTACGAAGAATACTACATCTGCGAGGATGCAAGCATCATCTGCACGGAGGACACGGAGGACGCGCCCTATGGTTCGGTGTATGACTATGCAATTTCGGCACTGACGGAGTACCAGAAAATCACCACAACGCTGGAGCTGATGGGCAATGAACTGCTGTACGCCGACAATCTTGCAGTACAGACGCTTGAATTCCGTTACAGCATCGGCGAGGGAGAAGATGCTCTCAAAATGACCTGCATGGTTGGGTATGTGACGGATACGGAATCGATGTATATTATCACCTGCAAGTCAAAGCAGGACACCTATGACGAATACCGTGCGGATTTTGAATCCGTGCTGACTTCCCTGAGCTTTGTAAAGTAACGGCACATGAAGAACCGTGAAAAGCTCCGTGTGATCACGCAGACTGCCATGTTCACAGCGGTCATGGCGGTACTGGCACAGCTTGCGCTGCCCATGCCCTCACAAGTACCGCTGACGCTTCAGACTTTTGGCATCGCGCTTTGTGCAAGGCTTGGCGGCAGGCGGCTTGGTCTGCCTGCGCTGTTGATTTATCTTCTTGCAGGTGCGTCAGGAATGCCCGTATTTTCGGGATTTCGCGGCGGTTTTGGGATTCTGCTCGGACATACCGGCGGCTTTCTTTGGGGATTTATCCCCCTTGCGCTATGCTGCACAGTACAGCCGCGGCGCAAAGGGATGGCAGTACTTATGGGGGGAATCGGGCTGTGCTGCTGTCATGCATTCGGCATTCTGCAATACTGTGCGGTTACGGATATGGATGTATTACAGGCGTTTTTTATGATGTCTGCGCCCTATCTTGCCAAGGATGCCATTTCGTTGTATGCGGCATATCCGGCAGCCCATGCGATTCACCGTGCGGTGCAGGTGGCTGGGATAAAATTGTGATGTTCATGAATGAGACATGGTTTGTTCACAGAATATTCTGATATAAGTACTTGCAATTGGGGGATATTTCTGGTATAATAATAGTGTTGTGCAAAAAAAGCGGCACAAAGAATGCGCCTGTAGTTTAGCTGGATAAAACAGGGGACTCCGACTCCCCAGACCGCAGATTCGAGTTCTGTCAGGCGCACCATAAGCATTGCGAAAGCGATGCGAACGGGATGTAGCTCAGTTTGGTAGAGTGCTTGGTTTGGGACCAAGATGCCGCAGGTTCGAGTCCTGTCATCCCGACCAGCGCGGAGCCCGCACGGGCAGACGCATTTGAAAGCTTCTCTTTTTAGAGAGGCTTTCTTTTTTGCGGAACGGTGCGGTGTACCGCATGACGCTTGCTGCGCAGAGCGTCATCGCTATTGATAGTTTGGAAACTGAAAACTGTAATGAAAGTATCCCTTTTTAGGATACTTTCTTCAGTCTGTCAAAAAACTTAAAAATAAACGCGGAGCGATAGCTCCGCACAAGGGGTTCGGGGACGAAGTCCCCGAAAAATAGCCCCTCCCCCGTTGGGGGAGGGGTTGGGGTGGGGGCAGTTACAGGGGTGCTAACCCCAGAAAAAGTCTTTTTCGACAAGCTGATGAAAGTATCCCTTTTCAGGATACTTTCTTTTTTCCACCCCATCCTCCGAAACAAGTGGAAAATCACCGTCAATTTGCAGGGGAAATGGAATTTCTGAAAAGTTTCCGTATATTTCAAAAAAAGGACTTGTTTTTCTGTGCAAAATGTAGTAAAATAAAAGTGGTACTTATAAAGTATATTTCAGGAGTCAGGCTTTTTCAGCCATGAAGGAGTTGAAAATCTATGTCGTACCCAAGAATCGAAACGTCACTCAGAGAGGCGCGTTCCTATGAGCACAATCTGTTGATTACCTACGATTGCCAGACTGGTGAATTTCGCTATCCGTCCTTCTACACCGGCAAACGCTCGGAACATCGTCCCATCTGGAAGCTCCTGCTGGAGGATGGTTTCGCAACGGAACAGGTTGCGGAGAATATCCGGAAGAAAATCGAGGAGCTTGCCGCATCCGATAAGCCGCAGGTCTTTTATACAGAATACTACCTGCGCAACCTTAACCTCGGCTGCCGTTGGAATCGCGTGGGGTTTATTCTGCCGGTTGCCGGCGGAATTCTCAGCATTACATTCACCGATATTGAGGAAGAAATCGTCATCCGTAAGCGACTCGAACACCGTGCAGAGTTCGATGACCTCACGGGACTGCGCAAACGCCGTTCTTTCTGTGCAAAGGTGGAGGAATTATTGCAGGCACATGCGGATACTGCCGCAGCAGGCGGCTATGCTATGGTGTATTTTGACATCATCCGCTTCAAAGCGATCAACGACCGCTTCGGTATGGAAGTGGGTGACAAGCTTCTCGCGCACATCGCCGAGAGCATCCGTTCCCTCCTCTCACCGGAGGATTTATCCTGCCGTATCGGTTCTGACCGCTTCGCCATTTTTACGGCAACCAGCCATTTCCAGCCCGACAGCTGGATTTCCGCGCTGCTTGCAAAGATTGACGAATACGGTCTGCCCATTGAAATTGGTCTGAATGCCGGCATTTATGTGACCACGGACAGTCATATCAAGCCAGCGCGTATGATTGACTGCGCCATCCTTGCACAGCTGAACATCAAGGGAAATTATACGGTGCATTATCAATATTACCGTGAATCCCTGCGCGATGAGATGCTCACCGAGCACGAAATTGAAAGCATGATGACCACATCCCTTTCCGGCTCGCATTATGTAGTGCATTTTCAGCCGCAGTACAGCCATTCCACCAAAATGCTCATTGGTGCGGAAGCTCTCGTGCGCTGGCAGCATCCCGAACGCGGATTGATTTCACCGGGGCTTTTTATCCCCATTTTCGAGAAAAACGGCTTTATCACGAAGCTTGATTTCTATGTATTTCGCAAGGTCTGCGCATTCCTGCGCAGCTGCATTGACAAAAAACTGCCGCTTGTTCCCATTGCGGTCAATTTTTCGCGGCATGATATTTTTGAGCCGAATTTTGTCGAACGCCTTGAAGCCATCCGTCTGGAGTATGATATTCCCGTCCGCTGCATCCGGCTGGAAATCACGGAAAGTGCCATTGCCGGAGAAACTGCGCGCATCAATACCGTTATTGAAAAGCTCCACGACCATGGATATATCGTGGAAATGGACGATTTCGGCAGCGGTTATTCCTCGCTCAACGTCCTCAAGGACATTGATTTGGATATTCTCAAGATTGACATGAAATTCCTCTCAAAGGAAGTGCACAGCAACCGCGGCGGCATGATTCTCAGTTCCGTCATCCGCATGGCAAGGTGGCTCCAGATGCCCGTCATTGTTGAGGGTGTGGAGGAAGTAGAGCAGGCGGATTTCCTGCAAAGTATCGGCTGCGACCGCATTCAGGGCTATCTCTATGCCCGTCCGATGTCGGAGCAGGCATTTGAAGCATTGCTCAGCCATGGCGAAACCGGCTTTGCCATTCCGCAGACGGAGGATACGGGCTGTGCGAAAACCTATGATTTCTGGGATCCAAATTCTCTGGAAACTCTGATTTTCAGCAATTATGCAGGCCCAGCTGCTATCATCGACTACCACCACGGCAAGGTGGAAGTTCTGCGCTTGAACAAGAAATATTTGCAGGAAATCGCCATGAATCTTTCCGAGTATGATTTGATTGCCGCCGACCCGTTCATCGGATTTGACGCGGAAAACCGGCAGATTTATTTGGATATGCTCGAACGTGCCATTGCTACGGACGAGGAACAGGAATGCGAAACATGGCGTAATTTCTCCTCCAGCTGCTGTGGTGATGAGAAAATCTGCATCCGTTCGACCGTGCGCATGATTGGTCAAAATGACAAGAGTTACCTGATTTTCGCGATGATTCGCAATATTACCGCAGAGAAAAAGGAATATGCGGCAATGCGCGAAAATGAACAGCGATTCCGTGTAACCGGCGAACAGCTGCAGGTGTATTATTGGGAGTACAACATTCCCACGCAGGAAATGCATCCGTGTTTCCGCTGTATGCGCGACCTCGGACTGCCCTCCGTGCTGCCGAATTACCCCGAATCCGCGTTTGAACGCGGCATTTTCCCGCCGGAGGTTGCGGATATGTACCGCGACTGGCACAAGCAGCTTGCACAGGGTGTGCCAAAGCTTGAAGCCATCATTCCGCTGACAATGGAACGCATCCCGTTCCATGTACGCTACACCACGGAATTCGATGAAAACGGCAACCCCGTCAAGGCATATGCTTCTGCTGTTCCGGTAGAATACCCCAAAAATTGACAAAAATCCCCCTTTCCAAGATGGAGAGGGGGATTATTTTACGATTCACTTCCCGTATCCTGTTCAGCTTCGCGCTGTGATGTATGCCCTGCATCGTCAATCGTCATATATGGCTCCCATTGCAGATACAGCTCGTCCGTCATGCCATCTGTGTAGAGCACTTCCAGAATATTCTGGAACACATGAATTGCTTCGCGCAGACGCAGCACATTTTCTGCAAGTTCCGGTGTGCATTCCGGCAGACACAAAAGCTGTTCATAGGTCGCAGTATTGAGATTGACCACTGGAATTTCCGTTGGTTCCGGAATGCTTTGCACAGGAGCGTCCGTGGGTTCCGGCGGTTCTGTTGGTGGTTCTGTCGGTTCAATCCATGGCTGCTCATCCACCAGATAGAGGTAGGGCATGAGCTTTGCCAGCGTAGCTTCCCCGATGCCGCTGACGTGCAGAAGTTGACGGCGATTGGAGAAATTGCCATTCTGTGCGCGGAATGTGACGATCGCCTGTGCCAGCGTATCGCCGATTTCCGGCAGAAGTGCAAGCTCCTGCGCCGTTGCTGTGTTCAGGTCAAGCACTGGTATCGTTGCCGGCTGCGTTTCCGTGGGTATTTCCGTTGTCGGCGGCTGTGTTGCCGCTTCGGTTGCTGTGCAGGTCGTCTGCACAGGAACGGCAGGCGAGAGGTAGAGATAATCGCCGAGTGAAAGATACAGCTGTTCCGACATCCCCTCCACCTTGAGAAGCTGCTGGAATCCCGTAAATCCGCCGTTTTCCTCGCGATAGCGGACGATTTCCTCCGCAAGTGCACGGCTCATGCCCGGAATACGCGTCAGCGCAGTGACAGATGCTTTGTTCAGGTCAAGGTAGACCGGCTCGTCCATGGTCGGCAGCTGCACCGGATGCTCATGCGGCGGCTGCCATGTGAACGAATCACGGTACAACTGATAATGCAGAACACAGAAAACGGCAGCAAACAGGAAATATGCCGCAAAAACGAGAACCTTTCCGAAGCGTTTCATTACCGGTATTTGAAAATTGTCACGCCTTCAAAGCCGTCGAGCAGGTGGTTGATTTTCTGGAACGCAAGTCCCGTGCCCTTGGCAACGCAGTTGACCGCATCCTTGGCAAGAACGCAGTTGACGTTCAGTGTGCGGTGAATCAGCTCACGCAGACCGCCGAGCAGTGAACCGCCGCCCGTCAGCAGGATGCCGTTTTCGTAAATATCGCCGACAAGTTCGGGCGGTGTTTCTTCCAGTACCTTCTTAATGGCTTCCATGATGGCGAAAATTTCATCCTCCATCGCGTCAAACAGTTCCATTTCGCTGATTTCCACAGAATCCGGCAGACCGCGCATGATGCTGCGCCCCTTGACGATCATCGTCACGTCCTCGCGCGGGTCGTAGAGATTTGTCAGGCGCATTTTAACCTGCTCCGCCGTCTGTTCGCCGATGAGGAGCTTGTAGCGGTTCATCATATATTTCACAATCGCTTGGTCAATGCGGTTTCCGGCAGTTTTGATGGAATGCGAGGTAACGATACCGTTCATGGAGATGATGGCAATATCCGTTGTACCGCCGCCGATGTCCACGACCATATGACCACGCGCCTTGCCGATGTTGACACCTGCGCCGAGCATGGCAGCAATGGGCGCGTCGATCAGGAATGCTTTGCGGCATCCGGCACTCATTACCGCGTCACCAACGGCGCGTTTTTCCAAATCTGTGATAAAGGACGGTACGCAGATGATAATACGGGGCTTGACCAGCTGATGGCCGCTGACCTTGATGAGGAATTCCCGAATCATGCACTGCGTCAGCAGGTCGTCGGAAATGACACCCTCCGAAAGCGGATGCACAACGTCAATATAGGGCGGCGTTTTTCCAGTCATGCGGTACGCCTCCTGACCGACTGCCAGAATGCGCTGTGAACAGGTATTATAGGCAATGACGGACGGTTCTGTCAGAACAACACCCTTTTTTCCCAATGTCATGACGATATTGGAAGTGCCGAGGTCAATGCCGATATCCGGTGTATTTGTCATGTTGTATCCTCCTTTGATACTGCATTCTCTTTCTGTTTCGGGGCAGTTGATGCTGCCGCCGCTGCAATGACAGCCGCCGCACCCCGTTCTTTGAGCAATGCTGCACAGCGGTGCATGGTGTTTCCGGTTGTCAGGACATCGTCACAGAGCAGAATGCACTGCCCTTGCAGGCCGCAGTCCCGAATCCCGAAGCTGTCTGTATTGTTCGCACGTTCTGCCGCGGAAAGCGTGTGCTGTTCCGTGGCGGTGCGTTCTTTGGTGAGTACATCCTCCCGATAGGGAAGGGCAAGCAATTCTGCCAGTTTCCTGCCGATGAGTGCCGCCTGATTATAACCGCGCCGGAGCTGTTTGCTGCGGTGCATGGGCACGGGCATCACGCAGTCCGGACGGGGATAATTATCCGTGCGCAGCCGTTCTGCAAGTATCTGTGCGGCATAAAAGGCAAAATTGGTGTTCGCCGATTGCTTGAGTGCAATGATTGCCGGCGTGACATTCTGGTACACTGCACAGACCACCGCCGCGTCATAGGCAAATTCCGACCGGCTGCACAGGCAGGTGGTTTTGCCGCAGGAATGGCAGTATGCGTCCTGTGCAAGTACAACGCTGTCCGCGCAGGTATCGCAGAGCAATGCCTGTGTACCGATGAAAGTACCGCAGACAGGACAGCGGTTGGGGTAGAGCAGGTTAAGCAAGGATTTCGTCCATTGCATGGTCGTCCCCCTTTTCCATACTCTGTTCAAGCATGTGCCGCAGACAGGAATAGCGGTTGGTTCTGCGGTTATTATCCACCATCTGTTCCACCTTGACAGGAGAACCGATGAGAATCAGCAGCTTTTTGGCGCGCGTCACTGCCGTGTAGAGCAGGTTGCGGTAACTGAGCTTCTCAAAGCTCCCAAGCAGGGGAATGATGACCGCTTCAAATTCACTGCCCTGACTCTTGTGCACTGTGATGGCGTAGGCAAGCTCCAGCTGTTCGAGCAAAAGCAGCGGATACACCGTAATGCGCCCGTCAAAGTCGATGACAGCTTCACCCCTGCGGCGGTTGATGGTGCGGATATGTCCGATATCTCCATTGAAAATGCCCGTGCCGTTCTCGCCGTCCTTTGTCCATGTGATGTCATAATTGTTCTTCGTCTGCATGACCTTGTCCCCCTCGCGGAACTGGTAGAGCACGGATTTGACCTCGGATTTTTCCGCTGTCGGGGGATTGAGCCGCGACTGGAGAGCCTTGTTCAGCTCTACAACGCCCAATGAGCCGCGTCTGGACGGACAGATGACCTGAATGTCATGGGTGGGGGAGTACTGGTAGGCATTGGGCAATCTCCGGCAGACCAGATCCAGCAGCAGGTCGGTAGCCTGCGGATAGTCGAGTCTGTGGAAAAAGAAGAAATCATTGTTTTTCTGTGTCAGGTCGGGCATTTCACCGTTGACAATCCTATGCGCATTGGTGACGATGCAGCTTTGCTGTGCCTGCCGGAAAATTTCCTTGAGGGCAATGACCGGCATACACTGGCTGTCGATCAGATGCCGCAGGAGATTGCCTGCGCCAACCGAGGGGAGCTGGTCGCTGTCGCCGACAAGAATCACCTTGCAGCCGAGCGTCAGCGCACGCAGGAGATGCGAAAAGAGGAGTACATCCACCATGGACATCTCATCGACAACGAGCACATCACATTCCAGCGGATTTTCCTCGTTATGGACGAATTTCTGTCCTCCGGCAGGATCGAACTGCACCTCCAGAAGCCGGTGGATGGTTCTGGCATCGTAGCCCGTCAGGTCGGAAATGCGCTTTGCCGCGCGTCCGGTTGGTGCAGCGATCATTACACGGAATCCCTGTTTTTCGTACAGGGAAATAATTGCATTGAGCGTGGTGGTCTTACCCGTACCCGGACCGCCCGTGAGAATGAGCAGTCCGCGGGACAATGCCGCCTGAATCGCTTCTTTCTGGAGCTGTGCATATTCAATGCCGCGGCTGCGTTCGGCTTCGGCAATCATTGCACTGAAATCGTGCGAATTACGCGCACCGAAATCGCGCATAATGCCGATGCGGTCGGTGATATATGCCTCCGCGGTGTAAAATTCTTTCAGATAAACAAATTCCCGTTCCCCCTTGCAGTACTCCACAATATGCTCCTCTTTCAGTTCCGCCTGATATGCCGCATAGAACGCGGATTCATTGACGGAGAGAAATTCGCAGACCTTGGGTGCAAGGCGGTCAAGGGGAATGCAGGTGTGCCCTGAACCTGCATTGTGCCGCAGGATGTGCAGCATCCCTGCACCGATGCGGCAGAGGGAATCTCTGGGAATGCGCAGGTCATGTGCATAGCCTTCCACTGCCTGAAACTGCATTCCGATTTCCTCATTGCACATCAGGTAGGGATTGGTTTCTACAATATCACGGCATTTTTCGCCCCACACGCGGAATGCCCGCATGGCGTAGCGTGTTTTGATGCCGTAATTCTCAAAATAGGAAATTACGCTGCGCAGTGCGAAAATGTGCTTTGCTTCATTGGCAACTTCTTCGCATTTTGCTTTGGACATACCGCGCACCTCTTGCAGGCGCATCGGGTCATGCTCCATGATTTCCAGCGTCCGTGCACCGAATGTGTCCACGATTTTACCGGCAAGCACCTTTCCGATGCCCTTGATTACGCCGGAGGACAGATAACGGCGGATGCTCTCGACAGTGTTCGGGAGCTTGCGTTCGCAGGATTCTGCCTGAAACTGCGGCCCGAATCGGGGGTGCGTGATATATTCACCATAGAGGGACAGGCATTCGCCCTCGTCAATATCCCCAAGCTCGCCGACTACAGTGATCGGTTCGCCGCCGGCATCAAGGTCGAATACGATATAGCCGTTGGCTTCATTCCGGAACAGGATGTTTTCCACTGTCCCCTCGATATGCAGAGCTTCTGCCATTTTCTCACCGCCTTTTCAGTACATACATTTCTATTATACAACATTTTCCGCATAATTGCAAGCCGTTCGGATGAAATTGTTCAGGTTGTTGAAAAATTGAGCATCAGCACACTTTCCCTCAGCATCCCTCCATTCGTGCTTCCAGCAGTTCTTTCGCCTGCGTGAGCGTCATGCAGGTGAAAAAATCATACTGCTGCGCGATTTTTCGGCAAAGCTCCGCCGTTTCCGCATCATCATCCTCAAACACCAGTACCATGCTCTGCATCACCGCGCTGTCCATCCATGCAATCTGTCCGGCAAGCAGTTCCAGATAGGCTTCCGTTGCAGGCAGCGCGTCATGTACCGGCAGCACGGAAAAGGGGACAAGCGTCTGCATGGGCTGTACAGGACGCGGCAGCAGCAGGCTGCACAAGAGAAATCCGCCGATGCTGGCAAGCAAAAGAAGCCCGATGAGTAACAGTGCATCCATAAAATCACTCCAATTTTTACAATTTGGTATGGTATATTTTATGCAATTTCGCTAAATATGTGAAAATCAAAAAAAAATCCCCAAGTCCTATAGAAAAAAGTCCGGAAATATGCTATAATATAAGGAACGAAATTCACAGGAGGTCTGCCGATGCTACCCATGGACTGCCATACCCATACCGATTGTTCACCGGACAGTGACGCACCGGCTGCCGCAATGCTTGCCAGTGCGCAGGCAAAGGGCATCGGGGTATATGCACTGACCGACCATATCGAGCTGTGCCGTTTCTGGCAGCAGGGCTTCTATGATGTGCCGGCAAGGAATGAGGAAGATTTCTTCGATTATGCCGCGCGGTACGAAAGGGCAATGCAGCAGAATCAGATGGCAAAGGCACTCTGGCGCGGAGATATGCAGATCATCAGCGGCATCGAAATGGGTGAGCCAAATGCGGATTTTGCACTTGCAGAAAGCCTCTTGCAGGACAAGCGGCTGGATTTTGTGATCGCCTCCCTCCATGAGCTGCCGGATAAGCTGGATTTCTACTTTCTGGACTACGCGCAGGAGGATGTGGACGCGCTGCTCAATGCCTATTTTTCGGAGCTTCTGCGCATCTGCCAATGGGGGAAATTCGATGTCCTCGGACACCTGACCTATCCGCTGCGCTACATTGCACAAGCCGGTATTACGGTAGATATGGCGCAATGGCGCGAACCCGTGGCAGAATGTCTGAAAGCAGTCATCCGCAACCGCAGGGGCATTGAAATCAACACCTCCGGCTACAGCCAGTCCTATGGAAAGCCCTATCCCGACCGTGAATGTCTGGAGCTGTACAAGGATCTGGGCGGCAGCATACTGTCGCTTGGCTCGGATGCACACGCTCCGTCCGCTGTGGGCGGCGGCATTGCACAGGGCGCGGCACTTGCAAAGGCATGTGGATTTCACAAGGTAAGCTATTTTCTGCGGCATGAGCCGCATGATATTGAACTCTGAGCATCAGGAGGAATAGAATATGAAGCATGAACTGTTGAATCTGCTTCGGCAGAACGCAAGACTGACTAATGCACAGCTTGCCGATATGCTCGGCAGCACCGAGGAGGAAGTGGCAGCAGAAATCCATCTGCTGGAGGTCAAGGGTGTCATTCGCGGCTACAGTGCGATCATTGACGATGAACTTGCCAAGTCCAACGAAGTAGAAGCCATCATTGAACTGCGTGTTACCCCCAAGCGTGACTGCGGCTTTGATGAAATTGCAAGAACGATCATGATGTATGACGAGGTAGAAAGCGTGTCCCTGATGTCCGGTTCCTATGACCTGTCCATCTGCGTTAAGGGCAGCACCCTCAAGGAAGTGGCACTCTTTGTGTCACAGAGATTGTCCGCACTGGAGGGCGTGGTTTCCACAGCAACTTCTTTCGTGCTCAAGCGTTATAAGGAAAAGGGCATTTTTATTGCCGAGGAAGAACAGGATGAAAGGGGCTTGATTTGTCCGTGATGAATTACGATACTATCTTGTCCGACCGAGTGCTGAATATGAAGCCTTCCGGTATCCGGAAATTCTTCGACCTTGCCGCACAGATGCAGGATGTTATCAGTCTTGGCGTTGGCGAGCCGGATTTCCAGACACCGTGGAGCATCCGTAAGACTGCGATCAATGTCCTTGAGCGCAAGCGGATTGTATATACAGCAAATTCCGGTCTGATAGAACTGCGCAGCTCCATTTCCAGCTACCTCAAGCGCAAAAACAACCTCGAATATGACGGCGAGCATGAAATTATCGTGACTGTCGGCGGTTCGGAGGCGATTGATATAGCGATCCGCGGTCTGGTCAATCCCGGCGATGAAGTGCTCATTGTAGAGCCGAGCTTCGTCTGCTATGCTCCCATCGTGGAGCTGACCTGCGGTGTTCCCGTGCCGATTCCCACAAAGCAGGAGAACAAATTCAAGCTCACAGCGCAGGAATTGCGCGAGAAAATCACCGACAAAACCAAGCTGCTGATTCTGCCCTACCCGAACAATCCCACGGGCGGCATCATGACGCGCGAGGATCTCGAAGCCATTGCAGACGTGCTGCGCGGCACGGATATTATGGTTCTTTCTGACGAGATCTATTCCGAGCTGACCTATGGCGGCAAGCACTGCTCCATTGCAGAGCTGGACGGAATGCGCGAGCGTACACTGCTGGTCAACGGCTTTTCCAAGGCATTTGCCATGACCGGCTGGAGATTGGGCTACCTCTGCGCACCGGAGCCGGTCGTCAGGCAGCTTGTCAAAATACACCAATATGCCATCATGAGCTCACCCACCGTCAGCCAGTATGCGGCGATCGAAGCCCTCGAACACTGTGACGAGGAAGTGCAGCACATGGTCAAGGAATACAATGTTCGCCGCCGTTATCTGGTGGAGGCATTCAACCGCATCGGACTGACCTGCTTTGAGCCGGAGGGCGCATTCTATGTGTTCCCATGCATTAAGAGCACAGGTCTGACAAGCGAGGAATTCTGCGAACGTCTGTTGGAAACGGAGAATGTTGCCGTTGTTCCGGGCAATGCGTTCGGCGAAAGCGGCGAAGGCTTCGTGCGCGTTTCCTATGCTTATTCCCTCAAGCACTTGATGGAGGCAGTTTCCCGTATTGAGAAATTCCTGCAAGGTCTGAAGCAGTGAGGGCGGCATGAATCGGAAAATCAGACTGCGCTGTCACGCGAAAATCAACCTGTCACTGGATGTGACCGGCAGACGCGAGGACGGCTATCATACCTTGGAAAGCATTTTTCAGTCCGTGACGGTGTACGATATCCTGACAGTGTCCGTGCAAAGCGGCAATGGAATCGTACTGCGCTGCAATGTTGCAGGGCTGCCGTGCGATGAGCGCAACCTTGCCTACCGTGCGGCACAGGCGATGCTGGAGGAATCCGGAATTGCCTGCAAAATCGTCATTGACCTGCAAAAGCATATTCCTTCCGGCGCAGGCATGGGCGGCGGCAGTGCGGATGCAGCCGGTGTGCTCTTTGCACTCAATAAGCTCATGAACTGTGGCTATTCCAATGAAAAATTACGAGAAATCGGCATAAAACTCGGCGCGGATGTTCCGTTCCTGCTCATGGGCGGTACGGCTCTTGCCGAGGGCATCGGGGAAGTTCTGACAGCACTTCCACCGCTGCCGGAGCTGCCGCTTGTCATCCTCAAGGGCAGGCAGGGCATTTCCACGCCGAAAGCATATGCTGCCATTGACGCACTGGAAGCACCATTCCATCCGGATACGGTACAGATGCGCAAAGCAGTGGAAACACAGGATGTCGCACTGCTGGCACAGCACTGCGGCAACACCTTTGAGGGCGCAGTCGCACTTGCGGATGTAGAACGCGCAAAGGCGGCATTACTGGAGGACGGAGCATTGTGCGCCGTCATGACGGGCAGCGGTTCGGCAGTATTCGGTATTTTTCCGGATAAAGTCAGTGCGCAGGCCTGTGCAGAAAAGAGAAGAACGGATTTTGTGTTTGCGCAGTTCTGTACCACTACGGCGAAGCCGCAGCTGGTACTGCGCACACGCAGAAAACATCGCAGAAAGCGGCAGCAGCGTACAGGAACAGAGTGAGAAGCTGTACATGCCTGCCAACAGACAACGCTGACAGGAGATGGAGAACTTGAAAAAGATAACAGCAGGTTTGCTGTGTGCTGCGCTGGCATTGCCGTATGCCGGCAGTCTGACAGTATATGCACAGAATACGGCATCCTCCCTGCATATCGGACATTTTGAAACCTATGAGCAATATGAAGCAGCCTGTCTGACACCGCATATGGCGAAAGCACCGATTGTCGCCGGCGGTACAGCTGCAAGGAATGCAGATCTGCCGTTTTCCTATGACATGCGCAAGGCTGGTCTGACCACAAGCGTCAAAGACCAAGGATCATTCGGCGCGTGTTGGTCATTCGCGGCAATGAGCTCAATGGAAACAGCCATTGTTCCGGAAAAACCGGATGTGGACCTTTCCGAATGGTTTCTGGCATATTACGCTTACGCCGACGCGCTCGGCTATCCGCGTGACGAATCAGTCAACTGGTTCAACAACGGCGGCAATTTCAATATGATTGCCCCCATGCTCTGCGGCTGGATAGGGCCTGTAGAGGAAACGGACTGCCCCTATGACAACTGGGATGTGCTCAATGCGGATATATCGCTCGGCGAATTGCAGGCGCAGGCGGATTACCACGTCACCGACGCTGTGCAGCTTCCTTACTGGGCAGAGGTGGACGATTCCCTTCACAAGACGCAGTGCGATGCGGTAAAGGAAGCGGTTCTGGATGGTCATGCCGTTTCCATGAGCTATTTCGATATGAAGTCGCATTTCAACAAGACAAATAATGCTTATTTCTATGCCGGTGATATTGAGGAGGACGAACCCTACGGTCAATACCATGCCGTGAGCGTGGTGGGCTGGGATGACGGCTATCCGGCAGAGAATTTCTCCACGCCTCCGGCATCGGATGGCGCGTGGCTGGTCAAGAACAGCTGGGGAGAGGACTGGGGCGATGGCGGCTATTTCTGGCTGTCCTACGCAGAATCCACGGTTTATGAGGCATATTACCTTGACACGGAAGCCGTGCAGACGCATTCGGCGAATTACCAGCATGATACCTACGGCTGCGGTGTTGCGCTGTCCATTGAGGAAACGGACACGAGCGCGTACATGGCAAATGTATTCACCGCCGACAGTGACACCTACCTGACCGATGTCATGGTCTATGTACCGATGGCGAATGAAAACTACGATATTACCGTGTATACCGACCTGTTCAAGCCGAATAATCCCGTATCCGGTACAGCAGCCGGCAAAACCACGGGCAGCCTGAAGAATATAGGCTACCAGAAAATTACACTGGATGCTCCCGTTGCTCTGCAAAAAGGCGAGAGTTTCTCCGTTGTTGTCAAGCTCAGCGGTGAAGCCGGACAGCATATTGCCTGTGAAGCGGCATACCGCAGTACTTCAACCTTTGAAAACGGGGAAGTGGAAGTTTATGACGGCTATCTGGTAACGGTGGATATGCTCCGTCGGGATTTTAACAAAAACGAAAGCTTCTACAGTGCGGACGGCAAGCAATGGCATGACCTGCATGACGAAGCGGTAGAGGATTCCTATACATATAATGACACGGACGGAAAAACCGTCAAGGTAGAGTCCGTGACTGTCCTTGGCAATGCCTGCATTAAGGCATTGACGCAGGATGCCGGAACGGTGCTGTTTTCCACTTATGCAGACACCCTTCCGATGGGCGAAACGATCAGCCTGACAAGTCCGGAGGGCAACGCGGTATATTACAGCGTTGACGGCGGTCAGAGCTACCTGCCCTATCGTGAACCGATCATGTTTGACGGTGATATGACGATCACTGCTTATGTGGACGGTTTTGACGCAGTATTCACACAGACCTATACAACGCGCAGTGCAAAGCTCAATCTCCTTGACATCGTGCGCGGCGGTGTGCATGAAACGCTTGCATTCCAGCAGACAGCGGAAAACCGCTATGAGGTGGAGATTTCCGGTACACGTCCGGAAACGCTGTCCCTCTATCCGATCACCACTGCCGCTGTGACATGCGGAAACACGCCGCTGCTGTCGGGCGAAGTAACCGCGGTTGCCGTTACCGGTGACACTCTGACGATTCTGGCAGCGCAGGACAACTGTGATACAACGGAATACATCCTCCGTTTTTCCGCAGGTTCGGGCAATTATCTGCTCGGTGACGCGGACAATGACGGAGAAGTCAGCGCAGAAGATGCAGCGCAGGTATTGATGTATGCCGCCGCAGTCGGCGCAGGTGAAAATCCGGAACTTCCGGATGCAGACTGGAAGAAGCGCGCGGATTACGATGAAGACGGCGATGTGGATGCAGCTGACGCTGCCGGCATTCTGATTGCTGCCGCACAGTCCGGTGTATAGGAGGAATTATGTTACATCTGATAGATTCATTACCCATGGGTACAGCCCAGCTGGTCGGCTTTGTGCTTGCCATGGTGCTGACGGCACTGGGTATCAAGTTTTTCGGGAAATACCTGCCCAAGGATCAGGGCAGAGAATTCGCAGTCAACGGTGCATTGTCCGTTGGCAAGACGCGTGGTGTGGGCATTGTCATGATTTTCGCCCTCGTCATTGCGAGCATTATTACCGTTCCGCTGAAGGTGGAATACATCATTTACCTTGCCGCACTGTTCATTGAAATGATGAGTGGCTACTTGGATGACGCATCCGAAAAGCCGTGGGGCGAGTTGAAGAAGGGCATCATTGACTTTGTCGTTGCCGCAGGCGTTTCCATTACGGTGTATTATTTCCATGGCGGCACTATCTGGCTGCCCCTGCTTGACCAGTACTGTACAATTCCGGCGGTGCTGTATGTCATTCTCGGAACCATCCTCATCTGGGCGAGCATCAACGTGACCAATTGCACTGACGGTGTGGATGGTCTGTGCTGTTCTCTTGCGATGGTAACACTTTCCGCGTCCGTGCTTCTGCTGTACATGGCAGACGAGCAGAACGGCGTGATGAACATTGTACTGATTATGCTGGGCGTACTGCTGGTATATCTGTGGCTGAACTGCTCACCGAGCAGTGTGCTGATGGGCGATGCAGGCTCACGTTCACTTGGCTTGCTGATCGCGCTTGCATTTATGGTTGCAGGAACACCGGTTTTCTGGATTCCCATGACCATCATGCTCATCATTGACGGCGGTCTTGGACTTCTCAAGCTCACAGTCATCCGCGTATGCAAGGCGAAGAATTTCATGAAAAATCTTCGCACACCCGTGCATGACCATGCCAGAAAGAACAAGGGCTGGAGTGACACACAGGTCGTTATCCGCTTTACGCTGTTACAGATTCTCATTTGTGCAGTGGGATTGATTTTCATGTTTGTATTGCGATAAAAAAGACTGCCGGTACAAAAAAGTGTACCGGCAGTTTCAGTCTGTCAAAAAACCTAAAATCAAACGCGGAGCGACAGCTCCGCAAAAAGGGGTTCGGGGACGAAGTCCCCGAAATATAGCCCCTCCCCCGTTGGGGGAGGGGTTGGGGTGGGGGCAGGTTTTGGGGTGCTAACCCCAGAAAAAGACTTTTTCGACAAGCTGCGACTGCCGGTACAAAAAGTGTACCGGCAGTTTTTGTATTATCCACTGTTTTCGCCGAACGATCGCCGCCCTCCGAACTCCGATCATCTATTGGAGTTCAGGATTTCCGGAGCTGGATCTTCGGATGTGCCACAGCCTTGCGGAACTGTGCCAATGCTCTGGATAGAGCCGCAACCGGCAGTCCTACCACGTTGTTGTAATCTCCCTCAATCCGCTCGACCAGCAGACAGCCAAAGCCCTGAATGCCGTATGCACCTGCCTTGTCGAACGGCTCGCCCGTGTCGAGGTACTGTTCAATTTCCGCGTCCGTGAGCTGATAGAAGGTCACATAGGTTTCCGTTGTAAATACGGAGCTTTTTTTGCCGCAGTACAGGGCAGTACCCGTCATGACCTTATGCGTCTGACCGGACAGCCGGCGGAGCATCCGGAATGCCTCCTCGCGGTCGTGCGGCTTTCCCATGATTTCATCTTCCAGTACAACAATGGTGTCACAGCCGATGACAATATCGTCCGGAAATTGTTCTGCTGCCGCCTTTGCCTTGACATCTGCAAGGTACACCGCTGCAATTTCCACCGGAATGCCTGCCGGCAGTGTTTCATCCGCGTCCACAGGATGCACGGAGAAATCCTCCGTAATACGTTTGAGAAGCTCCTGCCGTCTTGGCGAAGCCGATGCAAGTATCAGTCCCATAGTGAATCATCCTTTCCAAAATCTGTTGTATTTATGATACCATATTTTTGTGGAAAATGCAAGGGGGATTCTCACCCAATGTCATCAGCTTAAGGAGTAAAAGGGGTTCCAAGGGGCTTGATCCTTGGGCGGTGGAGGCGGCGCAGCCGCCTCCCATAATCCCCCTCCTTTTGGGAAGGGGCAGGGGGTGGGACAATCTTTGCACAACTTTCCTAATACTATGTAAGTTCTAAATCTTAAATAAAAAAGCGGGATTCGGGGGCGCAGGCTCACAGCCCCCGTCCCCTCTGCTTTACTCCGTTCAGCATCTCCCCACCCCGCGGGGAGTCACCCGCATATCCCTCCCCCGCTTCGCGGGGGAGGTGCCGCCGAACGGCGGCGGAGGGGGCAGCTCTTGCTATCTGTTCAAGTTAAGAAGCATCGTCAAGTTTTAGCTTTTACAAACTACTAAAGTTGATGACATTAGGGAGTGTTGACACTACAATAATATGCAGATCTTCGCGCATCATTTTACGCAGGCATCAAGCATTTGACAGTTCCCTGATTATATGCTATAATGTGAAAAAAATCAATAAACGGAGGAACCCCATGAAATTAGTCGTACAACGTGTTACGGAAGCGTCCGTTTCCGTGGAACAGGAAATCGTCGGAAGCATCGGACAGGGCTATCTCGTCCTGCTCGGTGTTGGTGAAAACGATACCGAGGAAATTGCCAGCCGGCTTGCGGATAAGCTCGTCAAGCTCCGCATTTTCTCCGATGAGAATGACAAAACCAATCTGTCCATCAACGATGTGGAGGGGGAAGTGCTGGTTATTTCCCAGTTCACCCTCTATGCCGACTGCAAGAAGAACCGCCCCAGTTTCTGTCATGCCGGAAAACCTGACCTTGCTGAGCATCTCTATGAATACTTCATGGATTGCCTGCGCCCGCAGGTGAAAAATGTCGAGCACGGCGTATTCGGCGCGATGATGCAGGTAAGCCTTTGCAATGACGGCCCATTTACTGTCATTTTAGAGGGATAGGCAATGTGCCGCTAAGCCTGCTTAGTGTCAGCACTCCCAGATGTGCATATTTTCCTCCGTCCTTCCCATACTTCTCAAAAAGAACAGGGGAGGACACTATGTATAAACGCATGACTTTCACCGCCGCCGCCCTCGTGATGGGCTTTACGCTCCTCGTTGCAGTCATTGCCGTGCATATGAAGCATGGCGGCTATGCGCAGGCGGCTTTGCGGCAGAGCAGCCGCACGATTACCGCTGCCCATGCGGAGGGGACGATCTATGACCGGAATTTCGTCAGGCTCGTCAACGCGGAAACTGCCCATTATGCCGTGGTACAGCCAACGCCGGAGGCACTCGCGCAGCTGCTCCCCCATATGGAATGCCCGCAGGAAGTCATTGCCGGCATCCGCAGCCATGCCCCCTTTGCCTGCCGCGTGGATACGGACAAATTCGATTCCCCCGACATCATCACCGTCACTGCCCCCCTGCGCCGCAGTCCGCATCAGCTTGCACAGCATGTCATCGGGTACACGCTCGATGGGGAGGGCGTTGCAGGACTGGAAGCGGACTACGACCGCATACTCCGCGCGGAGACTGATACTGCCGCTGTGACATTTTCCGTTGATGCCCTCGGTAATGTCCTGCAGGGCATTCCGGCGCAGATTTCTCCGATTACCGAGAAAAACGGCAGTATTGTGACAACGCTTGACGCGCGGATACAGCGCATCTGTGAGGAAAGCATGGCGCAGGTGAAAAAGGGTGCAGTCGTTGTCATGGACGTGCAGACCGGCGACATTCTCGCCATGGCAAGCTTTCCGACCTACTCGCCGGACAACCTCGCCGCCGCATTGGAGGACGAAAACTGCCCCCTCATCAACCGCTGTCTGTACAGCTACAGCGTCGGCTCGATTTTCAAGCTCATGACTGCCGCCGCGACCTATACGCAGGGTTTGACACGTTACGCGGCAGAATGCACCGGAAAAACAGAAATTTCCGGACAGCTCTTTCACTGCCATGCCCGGAAAGGACACGGCATGGTGGATATGCATCAGGCGATGACAGTTTCCTGCAACACCTATTTCATTCAGCTCAGCGAATACCTCAGACCGGACATTCTCCGCACGACCGCGCAGAATTTTGGCTTCGGCACTCAGATTCATCTCACGCGCAGTCTTGTATCCGCAGGCGGCAATCTTCCGACTGCGCAGGAGTTGGAGCTACCGGCAGAAAAGGCAAATTTCTGCTTCGGACAAGGCGTTCTGACTGCAAGTCCCCTGCAAATCTGTCAGATGACTTGCGGCATTGCCAATGACGGGGAAATGCCCGTGGCAAGGCTGATTTCCGGCTATTCGCTCGATGGGGAAACGCTGGAAAATGCCAAGCCCCCGATGTATGCCAAGGCAATCGCCAGAAATGCGGCGTACTATCTGCAAGGGCTGATGATTGCGGCAGTCAACGAGAACGAGGAATCCAATGCCGTGCCGGAGCATGTTTTTGCGGCAGCGAAAACTTCCACCGCACAGACAGGACGGTATGACGAAAACGACGTGGAATATTGCCATGCGTGGATCACGGGATATTTTCCGATCGACGCGCCGGAATATGCCGTCACGGTTCTGGTGGAGGACGGCGGTTTCGGGAATGATGCCGCCGCACCGGTTTTTCGGGAAATTGTTGATGAAATCGCAGTGCCATGAAAATTTTCTCAAAACAATTGACTTTTTGCCGAAAATCTGGTATACTGTAAATGTATTGCAACAGGACCGGAGTATGCCCTGACGCTGTCAGGGCTTTGCTTGCAGAAAAAAGCGGGAATCGGGGGCGCAGCCCCCGCATATCCCTCCCCCGCCTGCGGGGGAGGTGCCGCCGGACGGCGGCAGAGGGGGCAGTCTTATGGCTGACACCGGAAAAAGCGTTTCAGCAAGCTGTGCCCTGACGCTGTCAGGGCTTTTTTGTGTCCGTTGAAAAATTATAAATTTTGGAGTGAATAGTTATGGAATGGCGTGGACTCAATGACCTGCGTGAGCAGTATCTGTCCTTTTTTGAAAGCAAGAATCATACAAGAATGGCAAGTGCCTCCCTCGTACCGCAGGGCGACAAGAGCCTTCTTCTCATCAATTCCGGTATGGCACCGCTGAAGAAATTCTTCCTCGGTCAGGCTGTACCGCCCAACAAGCGCGTGACGACCTGCCAGAAGTGCATCCGTACCCCCGATATTGAAAATGTCGGCAAAACTGCAAGACATGGCACTTATTTTGAAATGCTCGGCAACTTCTCGTTCGGCGATTATTTCAAGAAGGAAGCCATTGCATGGGCTTGGGAATTCTTCACCAAGGTTCTGGAAATGCCGGAAGAACTGCTCTATGTTTCCGTTTTCCAGGATGATGACGAGGCATATGACATCTGGACGCAGGAAATCGGCGTGGCACATGAGCATATGGTAAGACTCGGCAGAGAGGATAATTTCTGGGAGCATGGCTCCGGTCCCTGCGGCCCTTGCTCTGAAATCTATTTTGACCGCGGCGCAGCACACGGCTGCGGTTCTCCTGACTGCAAGGTGGGCTGTGAATGCGACCGCTTTGTCGAAGTATGGAACCTCGTGTTCAGCCAGTTCGACAGCGACGGCAACGGCAACTACACCGAAATGGAGCACAAGAACATTGACACCGGTATGGGTCTGGAGCGTCTTGCCTGCGTAATGCAGGGCGTGGACAACCTGTTCGAGGTTGACACTGTGCAGAATATCATGAAGCACATCCAGAAGCTCTCCGGCGTAACCTACAAGGAGGGCAACGAGAATACGGACGTTTCCCTGCGTGTTATCACTGACCATATCAGAAGCACCACTTTCATGGTAGGTGACGGCGTTCTTCCGTCCAATGAGGGCAGGGGCTACGTTCTCCGCCGTCTGCTCAGACGTGCTGCAAGACACGGCAGAATGATCGGCATTGAGGGCACATTCCTGCATGAAGTCTGCGATACTGTAATTGATGAGAACAAGAACGCATATCCGGAACTGGATGAAAAGCGCGCATATATCAAGAAGATCATCAAGGTCGAGGAAGAAGCGTTTGCCAAGACCATCGACAAGGGCATGGAACTGCTGTGTCAGGTGATGGATAAGGCAGAGGAGGAAAACTGCAAGACGCTGGCAGGCGAGGACATCTTCAAGCTCAGCGATACCTACGGCTTCCCCTTCGACCTGACTGTGGAAATCGCAGCAGAGCGCGGTTTTGCTGTGGATGAGGAGGGGTATCGTGCACTCGTCAAGAAGCAGCGCGAAACTGCAAAGGCAGACCATCTGGCAAAGGCAAGCTCGTCCTGGGCGGATAACAGCGTGAAGATTGACGCAGCTGCAACGAATTTTGTCGGTTACAAGGAATATACCGCACAGGCAAAAATTCTTGCCATCGTCAAGGAGCAGGCATTGACGGATAATGCCGTTGCAGATGATGCCGCTGCACTGGTACTTGACTGCACACCGTTCTATGCAGAAAGCGGCGGTCAGGTGAGCGATATTGGTACAATTTCCGCAAACGGCGGTGAATTCAAGGTCACTGCTGTAACCAAGGACGAGGACGGACACTACCTGCATCTGGGTACTGTGGAATCCGGCAGTCTGTCCGTGGGCGATGCAGTGACAGCGGAAATCTGCACATGCACCCGTCAGGCAACCATGAGAAACCATACCGCAGCCCATCTGCTGCAGGCAGCTCTGCGTCAGGTGCTCGGCGATCATGTACATCAGGCTGGTCAGCTGGTCAATGCAAAGGCTTGCCGTTTTGACTTCTCCCACTTCAGCGCAATGACTGCCGAGGAGATCGAAAAGGTGGAGAAGCTTGTCAATGGCTGGATTCTTGCAGCAATTGCCGTTGATGTCAACGAAATGCCCATCGAGGAGGCAAAGCAGCTCGGCGCAATGGCTCTGTTCGGCGAAAAGTACGGCGATGTGGTACGCGTTGTCAAGGCTGGCGAGCAGTCCATTGAATTCTGCGGCGGTACACATGTGGCAAATACTGCCAATATTGGTCTGATGAAGATTGTTTCCGAAAGCTCCGTTGCATCCGGTGTACGTCGTATTGAGGCAGTGACCGGCGCAGGCGTTCTGGAACTTCTCGACAGCTACAAGAATACCGTACTTGAGGGCGCAAAGGCACTCAAGCTGAATAATCCGGCAGAACTTCCGGCACGTTGCTATACTATCAGCGCACAGCTCAAGGATGCAGAAAAGCAGGTAGAACAGCTGCGCCAGAAGATGGCAGGCAATGTTGTGGATACCCTGTTTGATAATGCTAAGGACGTGAACGGCACACAGGTCGTTTCCGTCATGCTCAACGGCGCAGGTGCGGATATGCTCCGTAAGCTCGGCGACCAGGTCAAGAGCTTGGAAAAGAACGTGGTTGCAGTATTTGCCGGTGTTGACGGCGAAAAGGGCACATTCTACTGCGTATGCACCAAGGACGCTGTTGCAAAGGGCGCACATGCCGGCAAGATCGTACAGCGTATTGCAGCCATCACAGGCGGCAAGGGCGGCGGCAGACCGGACAATGCAATGGCAGGCATTGGCAAGACCTACATGGTAGATGAAGCTCTGCTTGCACTGGAAAGCATTGTCGGCGATGTTATGGGCAACGAATAACACCATTCAATGGGAGGAGAATTCATCATGGATTGCATTTTCTGTAAGATTATCGCCGGCGAAATTCCGTCCGCGAAGGTTTATGAGGACGAATTTGTTTACGCATTCAAGGACATCAGCCCCATTGCACCGTTCCATGTGCTGATTGTCCCCAAGGCGCATATTGCCTGTGCAAACGACATCACCGCGGACAATTCCGCAGTGGTGGCAAAGATTTTCGAGGCAGCTGCAAAGATTGCCGCACAGGAAGGAATTGACAGCTACCGCATCATCAACAATTGCGGTGAGGATGCCGGACAGACGGTGATGCACCTGCATTTCCACATGGTAGCAGGCGTGAAAATGGGTTGGGGCGAACAGTCCCTCGGATAAGGGGTAAGAGGCATGGCAGATTTTTACAGCATGAAAATTGCAGGGCTGGAGCGTTCGCTCCGGCTTTGCCCGATTAACGAAAAGCTCGATATTGCGGCATTCATTATGTTCTCCGATGTTGAGATCACCGTGGAAAGTGCCAAGGCACTTCTGGCAAAAGCCCCGGATTTCGATGTTATTTTGACAGCTGAATGCAAGGGGATTCCGCTTGCCTATGAAATGGCAAGACAAAGCGGTAAGCCCTATGTGGTGGCGCGAAAGTCCACCAAGCTCTACATGCAGGATGTCGTGTCCGTTGCGGTGAAGTCCATCACCACGGCACAAGAACAGATGCTCCACCTTGACGGTGAAAAAGCTGCGATGATGCGCGGAAAACGCGTACTTCTGGTGGATGATGTCATCAGCACGGGCGAATCCCTGATTGCACTGGAAAAGCTGACAGCTGCCGCAGGCGGTGAAATTGTCGGCAGAGCTGCGGTGCTTGCCGAGGGTGATGCTGCCAAGCGTGATGATCTTCTGTTCTTAGAAGAACTGCCGCTGTTCTTTCACTAAAACGGGAATATGCCCATGAAACGGACAGCTTTGTACATAGGATTCCCCTATACAGCAGGTTTGTTGATAGCGTCCGTTGTACAATGGCAGCTATGGTACGGGGTGCTCGGTGCAGTGGTTCTGCTTGCATTGCTGCTCCTGCTCTGTCATAGAGCTGTCTGGAAATATGTACTCACCAGCACGTTGTCACTCCTGACGGCGTGCTGTGTCTATTGGTGCACGGATGCGCTGTATGTCCAGCGCATTGCACAGTTTGCCGGTGTGGAGGGGACTGTCTTTTCCGGCGAAATTACGGGGATCTCCGTTCATGACGGCGGTTTTGCCACCTATCTGCTCGATGGGAGGCTCGCTGGAATTCCGGCAAGGGTGCAGTATTTCTGCAAAGAACCTGCCTATGATTTCGGCGATACGCTTACACTGACCGGAACGCCGGAGAAACTGGAGAGCACCTACCTGTTCTCCACAGAGGACTATTACCGTTCTCAGAAAGTATTTCTCTCCATGCCCATGTCCTGCACGGCCGTGCACAAACCCCGTGCGCATACCAATCTCCGTGCAGTTCTGTATGAGTGGCGGCAGGAGATGACCATGCGCATTCAGGCGCGTACAGAGCCGCAAGCCGGTGCATTCATGACCGGGCTGCTGTTCGGCGACAAATCCGCCCTGTCCGGCAGCACCCGCACATCTCTCTACCGCGTGGGAATCGGCCATGTGCTTGCAGTTTCCGGACTGCATCTGGATTTCCTCGCGCTGTGCATTGTCCGTCTTTTGCGGCGATGCAAACTCGACAGACGGTGGGGATTTGCCGTTGTTGCCGTGCTTTCAATTCTTTTTGTGGTCTGTGTCGGGGAAACGGTTTCCGTCAAACGTGCGTGTATCATGATTTTGCTTTCGCAAAGTGCGGCACTCTTTTTCCGCAGGGCGGACATGCTCAATTCCCTCAGCATTGCCATGCTCCTGCTTTCTCTGGAGAATCCCTTTGTCGTGCATAGTCCTGCGTTCTGGCTTTCCTGCTCCGGTGCATTCGGCATCGGCGTATTCGCACGGTATATGACGGAGGATCTACCCGATACGACCGTAGTGCAGGAGATTGCAAAGCAGTTTGCAGCGATGTGCTGCGTGTTCATTGCCGTACTGCCGGCAAGTTTGCTCTATTTCCGCGAAATTTCGCTGATTTCTCCCTTTTCCAACCTCCTGCTCACGCCCTTGTGCATGTTCGTGCTTCTGCTGGAGGCGCTTGCGGTGCTGTTGGGGGTACGCGGTGTATTGGCAGAGCTGCTGCTCTCAGCGGCACAGCTGTTTGCCAACCTGATCTTGCAGATTTCCGATGCACTTGCCCGACTCTCATGGACAAGCGCAGGCACGGACAGCCGCGTCCTTTCCGGCATTCTCATCGCGTCCGTGTTCTTGCTGCTGCTGTGCTATGTACTCTGGAATAACCGCAGGTTAATGCGCATCACAGCCATTTTCATCCTCGTCACCGCCTGTATTGCCACGGGCACCGAGCGCGTTTACCGCAGCAGGGAACTGCACATTACCACGCTCGGCAAATCCCGTGACTGTACGCTCGTCCTGCACAGTCAGCAGGAAGCAGTGATTGTGGATCTCAGCGGAAACGGCAGTGCGTCGGATTATGTGGCAGCCTATCTTCAATCCATGAACATCCGGACTGTCCACACGCTCTTTCTGTGCAGTCCCAAGCCAAAGAGTATTGCCGGCTATGACGAGGTTCTGCAATTTACCGCGCCTGCCCATGTCACGGCGATGGAACTGCCGGAGGAATATGCGGCATATGCGGTTGCAGGCTGTGAGGGGAATTATGCGCAGACGAGAACGCTGCTCTTTCATGGCGCGGAAATTACTGTGACAGGCGATGCCGTGCAGGTGCAGTACGGGGATTTTTCCTATGCCTGTACCAAGGAAAATGCCGCAAGACCTGCGGATGTGCTGACGATTTACGGCACAAGTCAGAATGTCCTGCCCGACAGTGGTCTGCTGCTGGTGCTCGACAGCCGCAGCTGTTATGGTACGGATGAGAGTACCTATGTGGGATCGAATAATCTGGAACTGACCGTTGCCGCGGATGGCAGGTGCAGAGTGAGGAGTTTGTATGGCGATAGTTGATGCAAGAGGGCTGCAAGGACAGCTCAGGGATAAGAAGATTTCACAGCTTTACTATGTGTACGGCGGCGATGTGCTGCAAGTGGAGCACAGTGTGAAAAAGCTGATAAAAGCCGTTGCGCAGGATATGGACAGCGTGACGAAATTTGACGGTGCTGCGCTCAACCTCAGCGAGCTTGCCGATGAAGCGGAGCTTTGCCCGATGTTTGCCGATTACAACTGCATTCTCATCCACGACTGCAATATGGAATCCATGCGCGAGGACCAGCGCAAAACGCTGCGCAGTATCCTCGAACAGGTGAGCGAAGCGACCGTGCTCATTTTCTATGTGACCGGCTTTGACATCTACGGCGGCAAGACCGGCAAGAATAAAAAGCCCACGGCAAAAAACAAGACAGTCATTGACTATATCGCCAAAAACGGCACGGTCTGTGTATGTGAACCGAAAACGCCGGCGGCGATTGCCTCGGATATTGAAATGTCCGTCAAGAAGCGCGGCTGCACCATAGAACGCGGCGCGGCACAGCTTCTTGCGGAGGAATGCGCCTGCCAGACGCTCATGATCCAGCAGGAAGTGGACAAACTCTGCGCATTTGTGGACGGCGGTGAAATTACCTGCCAGATGGTCAGGGATATGGTCAGCCCCCATCTGGAAACGACCGTTTACGCCCTGACAAGGGCAGTGACCAACCACAATGCACGGGCAGCGATGGAAGCAGTCGATGAGCTTTTTGCTATGCGTGTGGAAACGCATTACCTCATGGCAACGCTTTCAGGCTGTCTGGTGGATTTGCAAAGGGCAGTAGTGGCAAAGCAGAACCGCCGCACAGTGCAGGATGTGATGCAGGATTTTTCGTACCGGTTCGGATTTGCCGTGGAAAATGCATTCCGCGACAGCCGCGGTGAATCGGCAAAGCATATTGCCAGATGTCTGAAACTCCTGTGCGATGCGGAACGGACGCTGCATTCACAGGCAGTGGATGAACGTGTACTCTTTGAACAGACCATTGTGGAAATGCTGCGCTGACGGCGGAAAGGAGCAACCCATGCTGCAAATCAGGCAGGCGATTATTGTGGAGGGAAAATATGACAAAATCAAGCTGTCCTCCCTCGTGAAAGCCGTCATCATCCCCACGCACGGCTTCCGCATTTTCAAGGATGCGGAAATGCTGGCACTCATCCGGCATTATGCGGAAACTACGGGCATTATCATCCTGACCGATTCCGACAGGGCAGGTTTCCGCATCCGCGGCTATATCCGCGGTGCAGTGCCGCACGGTGAAGTACACAATATTTATATCCCCGATATTTTCGGCAAGGAAAAGCGCAAGGAAAAGCCCTCCGCTGAGGGGAAACTCGGTGTGGAGGGAATGGAGGCAGCAATTCTGCGTGAAGCCTTTGCAAAGGCAGGCGTACTTTCCGAGGAAGTGCAGAACGGCGAACCGATTACCAAAACTGACCTCTACCTTGCCGGACTCAATGGTACGCCCAACAGCACCGAACGCCGCCGTGCATTACAGCAAAAACTCGGACTGCCGTCCATGCTGTCCTCCGGCGCGCTGCTGGAAATTCTCAATTCCATGATGACGCGTGCGGAATTTCTGGAGCTGACGGAAACGGAGGTTGTCTGATGTACCTGCTTACCTTTACCATCCTGCTCCTGCCCGTCCTGCTGACGCTGTTCTGCTGTATGCCGGACAAGGCAAAGCCTGCATTCCTGCTCTGCGCCAGTATTCTGGTGTATGGCTGGGGCAGTCCGACACGCCTGCTCATTCCGGCAGTGTATCTCTGCGTGGACTACGGCATCGGCTTGCTGCTCGGTGCATTGCAGAAACATCGCCGCACAAGTCTTGGCATTCTCCTTGCCGTCATTGTTCTGCAAGCTGCTGCACTCCCTTGTCTGCGCGGCGATTTCGCGGACAATCCTCCTCCGATCTACCCCATCGGCATTGCCCTTATCACGCTGCAGGGGCTTGGCTACCTCATCGGCATTTACCGCAAAAAACACGATGCAGACCGCAATTTCCTGCGTGTCGCACTCTACCTGACATTCTTTCCGATGCTCTATGCAGGGCCGCTGCTGACCTATCCGGAATTTTGCACACAGCTGAAAAAACGCAGGTACAATATCCAGAGTGTCGGTGCAGGCATCAGCATGTTCATCCGCGGACTGACGGAAAAGGTCGTACTTGCGGATACACTGGGCTATGTGTTCGGCGAGCTGCGGCAAAGTGATCCGGCACAGCTCAGTATGCTGACTGCATGGCTGACCGTGCTGACATTTTCCATGTACCTCTATTTTGAACTGCTCGGTTATGTGGATATGGCACGGGGACTTGGCAGATGTTTCGGCATCACCCTCCCCAGACAGTTCGGACAACCGTTTCTCTCCCATGGCGTGACACGCTTCATGGAGCAGTGGAACATTACGCATGTCCTCTGGTTTCAGACGAATTTCCGGCATGTGCTGCTGGAAAACAGTCGCCACAGATGGATGAAATATGCAAGTCTTGTGCTCATGTGGATGCTCATCGGCATCTGGTACAATACCTCCTACAATTTCCTGTTCTGGGGTATGTGCATCGGCATTCTCCTGCTCCTTGAGCAGTTCTTTCTCGGTAAGATTCTGGAACACAATTATGCATTCGGCTTGATTTATACGCTCTTTTCGCTGCATTTTTCGTGGGTGTTCCTCTTTGCCGACAATCTCGGAGAGGTATTCACCTACTGGAAAGCCATGCTCGGCTTCGGCAGCGGTCTGCTGGACAGCTACGGGGTGTATTTCTTCACCTCCTACATCGTGTTCCTGCTCATCTGCATCTATATTGCCACCGATTTGTTCCGCAACATCATGGACCGTATTTCCGTGACTCCCATCGGTACAAAAATTGCAGCCTATATGCCCCTCATCGACTGCCTGCTGCTGGTGCTGTGCCTGTCCTTTATGCTGGACGCGGACACAGCTTCACAGCTCTGGCTTCATCTTTAAGGAGGAACCGCCTTGCAAAAGCAATTTCACTGGCGCACCGTACTCATGGTACTGCTGATTTACGCAGCAGTCCTGTTCAATACCACATTCCGTGCATTCCCCATCCCCACAGCATCCGCCGTACTGGACGGCACATGGGCAAAGCAGACGGAGGAATTCCTCGTGCAGAATCTCGGTTTTCACGACAGCCTCTTCCGCCTGAAAACGCAGGCAGAGCTGCTGCTTGGTGAAAAGCGCATCCGCAATGTCTATATCACCGATGACATGCTGCTTGAAAAGCTTCCGTCCGACCACAGCGGCAATGTGACGGAATCTGCACAGGTGCTCAACGAATTCTACGAAAAATACCAGATTCCGACCTATTTCGTACTCGTTCCCTCCGCGTCCGAGATTTACCAAAGCAGTCTGCCGGCAAATGCGGTCAAGGAGGACCAGAAAACGCTGATTCAGCAGACCTACGCCAACGTCCGCACGGGTATCCGCTGCGTGGATGCCTGCAATGTCCTGTCCTCCCTGAAAGATGAGTACATCTACTACCGTACCGACACGCGTTGGACGACCTTTGGCGCATACAGCGTCTACCAGTCAGCCATTCGCAAAATGGGACTGACCGCCGTGCCCTACAACCGCTTTGTGATTTCTCACATGAGCACGGAATTCCGTGGAAATCTCTACGAACGCACATTATATGACGGCATCAAGCCCGATGTACTTGACCGCTACACCTACGAGGGCGGTGCGGAGATTGTACAGGTAACAGCAGCGTATGCGGATGGAAGTACGGAAGAACGGGAAACTTCGCTGTATGAGGAGAGCTATCTCCAATCGGAAGAAATGTACCGTTTCTACCTTGGCAAGCCCTGTGCAATGCTGACCATCCGCACGAATCTGGAGAATGACCGCCGGCTGCTGTTGTACAAGGATGAATTTGCCGACTGCATGATTCCGTTCCTGCTTCAGCATTACAGTGAGGTCTGCGTGATAGACCTGACGCAGTCCGCCGGCATTTCCGATCGCCTTGCAGCACCGACCGACTTTACGCAGGTGTTGTTCCTGTGCAGTATGGAAAACTGGAGCGAGCTTTGGAAGATGCATACTACATGAAATGAAGGCAGTGCATTTTTATATGTCAGTTTCGGGAAACTCCCCCAGAAAACCATTTTTCTACAAGAATGCCCCTCCCAAAAAGGGAGGGGCATTCAGTCTGTCGAAAAACCTTATTAGGTTCAAAGGACGGAGTCCTTTGGCGGGTTAGAGGGTACGCAGTACCCTCGCAATATAGCCCCTCCCCCGTTGGGGGAGGGGGTGGGTGCCTGAGCCTGAGTCAGGATGCTGCTTGAGGGCGACGGTATGCCGCAATAGGATTTAACTGCGGCTGTGGGGGCAGGCTTTGGGGTGCTAACCCCAGAAAAAAGACTTTTTTGACAAGCTGTACCCCCCCAAAAAAAGGGAGGGGCATTGTCATCTTACTTGAACAGCTGTGAAAAATCAGCCACAAGCTTCTCCTCGATTGCAATCGCATCATCCATCGTTGCACCAACTGTAGTATAATAGCTCTTGATCTTCGGCTCAGTACCGGACGGACGAATCACAACCTTTGCATTGTTCTCCAGTGCAAATACCAGCACATCGGACTTGGGCAGTGTGATTTCTGTCTGCGCACCTGTCAGCGCGTCCGTTGTGATGCTTGCCTGATAGTCGGATACTGCAAGCACCTTCAGACCGCCGATGTCAGCCGGACGCTCGTCGCGCAGCTTCTGCATCAGTGCCTTCATCTGGTGCATTCCGCTTTCACCCTCAAATGTGAAGCTCTGCAGGCTGTGACGGAATACGCCGTACTTCTTGTACATATTGTCACGCGCCTGAATCATGGAAATGCCCTTTGTACGGTAATATGCAGCCATTTCACAAATCAGCATGGAAGCAACAACAGCGTCCTTGTCGCGTACATAAGTGCCTGCCAGATAACCGTAACTTTCTTCAAAGCCAAATACATAGCGGTTTTCTTCGCCCTTATCCTCCAAGAAGCCAATCTGCTCACCGATGAACTTGAAGCCCGTCAGTACTTCGATCATTTCCAGACCATATTCCTTGGCAATCTTCTCTACAAGGTCAGTTGTTACAATGGTCTTGACAGTAACCGGATTTTCCGGCATTGTGCCGTTCTTTGTGCGCTCACTGCAAATATATTCAAGCAGCATTGCGCCCACTTCGTTACCGGAGAACAGCGCGTAATCATCGCCATCCGGTACAGCGATACCCACACGGTCAGCATCCGGATCAGTTGCCAGCAGCAGGTCGGGCTTTATCTCATCACAATAACGCAGACCAAGCTCCAGAGCCTCGCGGATTTCCGGATTCGGGTACGGACAGGTCGGGAAATTGCCATCGGGCATTTCCTGTTCCTTGACAACGGTAACATCCTGAATGCCAATACGGCTGAGGATTTCGCGCACGGGCTTGTTGCCTGTACCATTGAGAGGTGTGTACACAAGCTTCAGACCACTGCTTGCACAAAGCTCTGTATTGATACCCTGTGCGAGCACATTGCGGTAATAATCTTCCGTTACAGACTGATCGATATAAGCAATCATGCCATTGGCAAGAGCCTCGTCAAAATCGCAGTACTTGACATCATTGAACATATCAAGTGCATTGATTTCAGAAATCACAGTTTCAGCAACTTCCAGTGTGATCTGGCAGCCATCCTCACCATAAGCCTTGTAGCCGTTGTACTTTGCCGGATTATGGCTTGCAGTTACCATGATACCTGCACTGCACTTGAGTGCGCGAACTGCAAAGGACAGAGCCGGAGTCGGCATGAGTTCGGGGTAGATGTAAGCTTTTACGCCATTTGCAGCGAGTACACATGCAGCAGCCTTTGCAAACACATCGGACTTGATGCGGCTGTCAAAGGAGATAGCAACACTCGGCTGCGCAAAAGATTTTTTGACATAATTCGCAAGGCCCTGCGTAGCACGGCGCACGGTGTAGATATTCATGCGGTTTGTACCAGCACCGAGCACACCACGCAGACCGCCGGTACCAAATTCGAGGTCACGGTAAAAACGCTCACGGATCGCCTGTTCATCATCAGCAACTGCTTGCAGTTCCTTTTGCAAATCAGCATCATCCACCGCATTCGCGCACCAAATATCATACAATTCTTTTACAGACATAATAGTTCCTCCTTGTTGTGTTCATCCTCACCTGCATTATGGCATGGATTACAGTAAGAGAAAAGGCTTTCTCAAACAGTTACTTATATTATACCACAAAAAAACACATTTGAAAAGGGGTAATTGAAAATTTTTTCCTTAAGCGGCATAACCCCAATTCAATTCAATCGCTGAACACACTTCCCGAAGCGTGTAAGCACCTCCAAGCGCATTCCCAGTCCCAATCAGGGGGGCAAGGTGCGAAGCCCCAAACTCCCCCAACCGCAGACCACACCCACGAGGACGAAGTCCCCCAAGCGTACCTCCAGTCTCAATCAG
>SVNO01000073.1 GCA_015066845.1 Ruminococcus sp.
GACTGGAATAATGGCAAGTTTATCACTGAGAGGAATCTATAAGAAGTATCCGGGCGGCGTGGTAGCTGTATCCGACGTAAACCTCGAAATCAGAGACAAGGAATTCATCATTCTGGTAGGACCTTCCGGCTGCGGTAAGTCCACCACACTGCGTATGATCGCTGGTCTGGAGGACATCTCCGAGGGCGAGCTGTACATCGGCGACCGTCTGGTTAATGACATCGCACCGAAGGACAGAGATATCGCAATGGTTTTCCAGAACTACGCTCTGTATCCGCACATGACTGTATTTGACAACATGGCATTTGGTCTGAAGCTGCGTAAGGTTCCGAAGGAAGAGATTGCCCGCAAGGTAGAAGAAGCTGCAAGAATCCTCGACCTGTCCCACCTGCTCGACAGAAAGCCGAAGGCAATGTCCGGTGGTCAGCGTCAGCGTGTTGCGCTTGGTCGTGCTATTGTACGTTCTCCGAAGGTATTCCTGCTTGACGAGCCGCTGTCCAACCTGGACGCTAAACTCCGTGCGCAGATGAGAACCGAGATTTCCAAGCTGCACAAGAAGCTGGGTACAACATTTATCTATGTAACACATGACCAGACAGAGGCTATGACAATGGGTGACCGTATCGTAGTTATGAAGGATGGTTTCATTCAGCAGATCGACACACCGCAGAATCTGTATGAGAATCCTGTTAACAAGTTCGTAGCAGGCTTCCTTGGTTCTCCGCAGATGAACTTCATCGACGCAGTTCTGAAGAAGAACGAGAACAGACAGTACTATGTAGAGTTCGGTTCTGAGGACAGCAGATCTCACAGAGGTGTGAAGTATCAGATCATCGTTCCTGAGTCCAAGTGTGTACCGGAGCTGGAGAAGTATGTTGACCGTGAGGTAACTCTGGGCGTACGTCCTGAGTCCGTACATGACGAGGAAATGTACCTGTCCAACGCAACAACAGGTATCATTGACTGTACAGTAGAAATCACAGAAATGATGGGTGCTGAAACATTCCTGTATCTGGAATGCGAAGGTATTCCGTTGACTGCAAGAGTATCTCCTCGCACAACTGCTAAGCCGCAGGAGGAAATCAGAGTTGCAATCGACCCGAACAAGATTCACCTGTTCGACAAGGAAACTGAGAGAACCATCGTGAACTAAGTTCCTGTGAATTGATTTTTCAGAGGTTCATCCCTGTAATGGGGATGGACCTCTTTTTTTGCAGTTGCTCTTGTGAGAATGGTTTCACCTTGCAAGTGCAGGGAATCATATAAGAGCAGTTTTCAGAAAAAACGCCGAACCAACAAGCGAATAATGCCCCCTTTTTTAGAAATTATGACAAACTTTCATCACCCCCTTGACTTTTCGCACATTTCGTGGTAGACTATATTTAGCACTCAAAGAGAAAGAGTGCTAACACTCGAAAATAGAAACTGCCAGAAGGGAGCGTATTCCTTTGAAAGACCGGAAGCTGAAAATCTTAGCTGCCGTAGTGGAGGAGTATGTGCGTACCGGAGAACCGGTTGGCTCAAAAGCGATTGCAAAATTACCGGATATCGGTGTGTCAGCGGCAACAGTGCGCAATGATATGGCGATGCTCGAACAGCTTGGTTATCTGGAACAGCCCCATACCTCCGCAGGCAGAGTACCAACCATCAATGGTTACAGACTTTATATTGATGAGCTGATGACGGCGCAATGCCTGTCCGGCGAGGAAAAGGAACGGCTCGATGATATGCTTGCCCAGCAAGGGCCAATGACCGAGGAGCTTCTGATTCAGAATGCGACCACAGCATTGGCAGAGCTGACGCAGTGTGCAGCGGTAGTGTCCGACTTTTCCCCGAAGTTCTCCATCATTTCCAAGGTGGAAGTCATCCCGACAGGAAAGCGGATTTATGTGATCCTCCTGATTACATCCGGCGGCAGCATCAAAAATAAAGCTTGCAGACTGGAAATTGACCTGACAAATGAACAGCTTGCTGCATTTTCCGAATACCTTGCCAGTAATCTGGAGGGCATTTCCGTGGATGAATTGTCCGATGAAATGATGGAAAACCTTGCAGCTGCCATGGGCACTTATATGATGGTGCTTGCACCGCTGGTGCAGGGCTTGTGTGAATTGTCACGCGACCTGCGTCAACATGCACTGCTGTTCCGAGGCGAAAGCAACCTGTTCTCCCATAAAGAGCTGGACAAAATGGAAGTCGTGCGGTTCATTGAACATAAGGATGAACTGACAGAACTGCTCGATGATTCATTCAGCGGTATCCGCGTGCTGTTCGGGGAGGGCGGCAATAATTTCGTTATCGGCAATTCCAGCATGATCGTTTCCAAGTATCGGAAAGGTGAACGGCATGTCGGTTCGCTGGGTGTGATTGGCCCGATGCGACTGGACTATGCAAAGGTCATTCCGTATCTGGAATACTTTTCACAGAAAATTACAGACCTGATTTCCGAAGAACCTGAGGAAGAAGAACAGTAGAAAGGGTGAATCCCATGAGCGATGAACAGCGCGAAGCGATGCTCGATGAAGACGAGTTTGACGAGGATGAGGACTTTGCAGACGTAGAGGAAGCAGAGGAAACTGCCGAGGAAGAGGAGGATGCCGGTGACGCACTGGCTGCCGAGCTTGCAGAGCAGAAAGAACAGTATCTGAGATTGTTTGCGGAATTTGATAATTTCCGTAAGCGTACCGCAAAGGAAAAGCTGGAAACCTACGGGGATGCCACTGCAAAAACAGTGGAGCAGCTGCTTCCGGTTGTGGATAATTTTGAACGTGCCATTGATGCACCCTGCACCGATGCACAATATAAAGAGGGCATGGAGATGATTTTCAGTCAGCTCAAAGCCACATTGGAAAAACTCGGCGTGACAGAGATCGAAGCACTCGGCGCAGAGTTCGACCCGAACATCCATCAGGCGATCAAGCAGGCAGAGGCAGACGAGGAATTTGCAGAAAATACCGTCTGCGAGGTGTTCCAGAAGGGCTACAAGCTCAAGGAACGCTTAATCCGTCCGGCAATGGTTGCCGTCGCAAACTAAGATATAAATGAGTGCAGCAATGTACGCAGCCGCAGGCGGTCTTTGCGCAGTGCTGCCAAGAAGAAAGGAAGAGTATTATGGGAAAGATTATCGGTATTGACCTCGGTACAACAAACTCCTGCGTAGCAGTCGTAGAGGGCGGTAACGCTGTTGTGATCGCAAATGCAGAGGGTGCAAGAACAACTCCGTCCGTAGTGGCATTTTCCAAGACAGGCGAGCGTCTGGTAGGTAAGGTTGCAAAGAATCAGGCAATCACAAACCCCGACAAGACCATCGCTTCCATCAAGCGTCACATGGGCAGCAATCATAAGGTGGATATTGACGGTAAGCAGTATACACCGCAGGAAATCTCCGCAATGATTCTCCAGAAGCTCAAGGCAGATGCAGAAGCATACCTCGGTGAAACTGTCAATGAAGCAGTTATCACTGTACCGGCATACTTCACAGACTCCCAGCGTCAGGCTACCAAGGACGCAGGTCAGATCGCAGGTCTGGTTGTTAAGAGAATCATCAACGAGCCGACCGCAGCAGCACTCTCCTATGGTATCGACAAGGAAGAGGACCAGACTATCATGGTATATGACCTCGGCGGCGGTACGTTTGACGTTTCCATCATCGAAATGGGCGAGGGTATGCAGCAGGTACTGGCTACCGCTGGTAACAATCGTCTGGGCGGCGATGACTTCGACCAGAGAATCATCAACTGGATGGTTGACGAGTTCCGCAAGGAACAGGGTATGGACCTGTCCAATGATAAGATGGTAATGCAGCGTCTGAAGGATGCAGCAGAAGCCGCAAAGATCGAGCTGTCCTCCACACCGACAGCTAACATCAACCTGCCGTTCATCACAGCGGACGCAAACGGCCCGAAGCACCTGAACCTGACACTTTCTCAGGCAAAGTTCAACGAGCTGACCGCAGATCTGGTACAGGCAACAATGGAGCCGGTACGTCAGGCATTGGCAGACAGCAAGCTGTCCATCTCCGAAATCGACAAGGTACTGATGGTCGGCGGTTCTTCCAGAATTCCGGCTGTACAGGAAGCTGTTAAGAAGCTCATCGGCAAGGAGCCGTTCAAGGGTATCAATCCTGACGAATGCGTAGCACTCGGCGCAGCACTGCAGGGCGGTCTGCTGGCAGGCGATGTCAAGGAAGGTCTGATGCTTCTTGACGTTACACCCCTGTCCCTCGGTATTGAAACCGCAGGCGGTGTATGCACCAAGATGATCATGAGAAATACCACCATTCCGGCAAAGAAAACAGAGATTTTCTCCACCTATGCTGATAATCAGCCGGCAGTTGACATCAACGTATTGCAGGGTGAGAGAGAGTTTGCAAGAGATAACAAGCAGCTCGGCACATTCCGTCTGGACGGCATCGCTCCGGCAATGAGAGGCGTTCCGAGAATTGAAGTTACCTTTGATATTGACAGCAACGGTATTGTACACGTTTCTGCAAAGGATCTGGGCACTGGCAAGGAACAGCATATTTCCATCACTGCTTCCACCAACATGTCCAAGGAGGATGTGGAAAGAGCTGTCAAGGATGCAGAGGCATATGCAGAGGAAGACAAGAAGCGTCGTGAGGCAGTCGATGCGAAGAATCAGGCAGAAAACCTCGTATTCCAGTGCGAGAAGGCAATGACTGATTTCGGTGACAAGATCTCTGAGGCTGACAAGGCTCCGGTTCAGGAGAAAATCAATGCGCTGAAGGGCGTTCTGGAATCCGGCAATACCGAGGACATCAAGGCAAAGACCGATGCGCTTCAGCAGGAATTCTACGCGCTCAGCTCCAAGGCATACCAGCAGGCAGGCGGCGACCCGAATGCAATGAATGCCGGCTTTGACCCGAACGCAATGGGCGGTATGGGCAATGCACAGGAAGCTCCGAGCAATGACGATGATGTCATTGACGCAGACTTCACAGAGGCGTAAGATAAAAAATCAGATACCACAGGGCAGATCTCCGTCTGCCCTATGGCTGTCAGACCGCGTATTCCAGAGCAACGCGGCAGTCCGGCTGTAATGTGGTCGAAAGGTGATGACTATGGCTGAAAAGCGCGATTATTATGAGATATTAGGCATACAGAAGGGTGCCGGCGAGGATGAGATCAAGAAAGCATACAAGAAGGCGGCACGAGAGAATCATCCCGACCTGCATCCGGATAACCGCGAAGAATGCGAAGAAAAGATGAAAGAAATCAATGAAGCGTATTCTGTATTGTCCGATTCCGAAAAGCGTCAGCGTTACGACCAGTTCGGTCACGATGCTGTCGGCGGTGCGGATGGCATGGGCGGTATGGGCGGTATGGGTGGATTCACCGGCAGTTATGGCGACATGAGCGACATTCTGGAGAATCTGTTCGGCGGCATTTTCGGCGGCGGCGGTACATCCCGTGCCAACACAGCCAATGCCCCCAGACGCGGCAAGGATATCAATACCGGCATCAACATCAGCTTCATGGAAGCATGTACCGGTAAGACGCAGGAAATCAGCATCGGGCACATGGAAAAATGTCCGGCTTGCGGCGGTTCCGGCGCGGAGGCAAACACCTCGTCAGAGGTCTGCCCCGACTGCCACGGCAGAGGAACGATCAAGGTAACACAGCAAACGCCGTTTGGTGTGGTATCTCAGTCGCGTCCCTGTCCGCATTGCAGCGGCAAGGGTACTATCATTAAGAATCCCTGTCAGAAATGCCGTGGTGCAGGCAGACTGCGCGTACAGAAGAAGGTAAACCTGACCGTTCCGGCAGGTATCGACGATGGGCAGACACTGCGCGTATCCGGCGAGGGTGACTGCGGTATCAACGGCGGACCGGCTGGCAATCTGAATGTCAGCGTATCCGTACGCCCCCATCCGATTTTCACCAGAGAGGGCTATGACGTGCACTGTGAGATTCCGATCACCTATGCACAGGCGGTGATGGGCGATGAGATCACCGTGCCGACAATTGACGGACAGGTGAAATTCAACATTGCCGAAGGCACACAGAACGGCACACGCACCCGACTCAAGGGCAAGGGCATCAAGCATCTCCAGCGTGATGCGAGAGGCGACCAGTATGTGAAGCTGTATATCGAAGTGCCGAAGAATCTTTCCAAGAAGCAGAAAGAGCTGCTCAAGGAATTTGAGGATTCGCTTAATGAGAAGAACTATGCAAAGCGAAAGGGCTTCTTTGATAAGCTGAAGGAGATTTTTTCTTAATAATAATGTATAAGGGCGATGCTGCGGTATCGTCCTTTTTGTAAAATTTTAGTTTTTATCCAATATTTTCTGTCTTTGGATGTTGTATAAGTGAATATGTGAAAACGGGAGGAACACCTATGAAATGCAGAATCACACTTGCAGCACTGACCACACTCGCTATACTGCTAACCGGAAGTCTGAGCGTCCATGCAGATGATAGCTATGGAAAATTTGTCTGGGGGGAGGATAACTGGCGGTTTTCGAATAGAAGTGAGTGCTTTGAAAACGACTATTATCTGACGAATACCGACAAAGCAGTACTGCGGAGCAGCCTTTCCAATACGGAATGGCGGCTGGCATCGGAATACCTTGCAATGGACTGGAGCGGCAGCTGTTACGGTATGGCAGTCACATCCCTCCTTGCCTGCTATGATCTGATTGACTATGGCGAATACCGCTGTTGGGATTTGGTCAACAAGACAGGTCCCGCTGCTTCGGTTTATGATATGACAATGGGGGATGGCACACTCTATGCACAACCCAACTCCGAAATGCAGTCCCTGATTAACTACTACTGGGTATTGCAGGTCAAAAATGATTTGCAATTTACCGCAGGACAGCGGTACAACAGTACAGAAGCAGAACGCCTTCAGAATGTGCTGGATTGTCTTGCCGATGATTCTCCGGTACTTCTAAGCGTATTTGGCAGACTTTATGGCGGAGAAAGCAGTTCTGCACATGCAGTGCTGGCACATCGGGTGGAATATGGTATTTTTGAATTGAACGGCAGAACCTATGATGGACGTATTCATGTTTATGACAGTAATGTAATCACATCACAGAAGCCGGAGGAACAGTACATCTACTTTGATTCTGTGAAGCTGACATGGGAGTACCCACGCTATGAGCTGTTTTCTGAAACGGGTGCACTACTGTGTGGAACGGATGATATTGGAATGATTAATGACGGTGGTCTGATCGGTGGCACAGAGTACACTTCTGATACACCGTATTTGGCAGTTATGACCGTTTTCCCGCAAAATATGACGGAGCACAGCGTCCGGAAAATTAATTTTAATGATGGTAGATGGACAGTTCGAGCGGAGGAAGGTACAGATATTCAGGAATACGCTGTGTGTGCAGATTATGTGTTGGGCGATACAGAAAGCGGTTATGTGCTGGAAACAGCAGATATGCAGGAACTTGATCTCGATTTGTCCTATGAGCATGTCATGTTCTTTTCCAATGCTGCCTCTGCGTCCCAAGCTGTGTTCCATCCCTCTGGCTATGCAAAAATCTCCGGAAACAACACAGAATACACATTAGAAATGGTATTCAACGAAGGTCACTATCAGGGAAGCTGGTATGATTTCAGCGTGTCCGGCACAGCGGACAGTGCATCTTTGCAGAAAACGGAGGAGGGCTGGATCATTACATCCGATAATTTGCAGAATGTAACGGCAAAAGCCGGCAATGAGGAAATCGAAGCCACCCTCACATTTTCCGCTGATGCAGACTCTGTCCTGCTGTATGAAGCGGACAAATCCACTCTCGCCGCAAAGATCGACACGGACGGGGATGGAACATATGAAACAAAGCTATCCACAGAATCGGAAGCATCCATCTATGGAGATTTTAACAGCGATGGTATGGTGAATGCCGTGGATGCCGCGCTCATTCTGCAATATGCGGCGTATGCAGGCTCTGGCGGAACATATAGTTTCATAGATTATATTGCATCTTTCACATAAAAAGCATTCCTCCCCGTAATTGTTTTCACGGGGAGGAAAATTTTTTGAAAAGATTTCATTTCCCCAGTAAATGGGTCTTGTATTCTGTCACGGAATGTGGTATAATAATAGAGAATATGCGCGGCGTGAGCTGCGTATCAAAATTCGGCGCGTAACGCGCGGACAGAGAGGGTGGCAGAGATGTTGTATATGGAAAATCATATCGGAAAAATCACCATTTCCGATGCCTATTTGCGTGAACTGACAGAACAGACCGTTGTGCAGTGCTTCGGTGTTGCCGGTCTTGCGGATGTCCGCCTGACGGATATCCTCTTTGAGGGCAGACGCAGTGCGGTGGAAATCGAAACCAAAAACCAGAAACTGGTCGTTTCCATCCACGTCAAGATTATGTACGGCGTGAATATTCCTGCGGTAGTGCAGAGTCTGATGCATAAAATCGAATTTGTCATTGAAGATGCCGTGCGTATCCCCGTATCCCTCGTAAGAGTGTATGTGGATGAGGTCGTAGAGCCGTAACCGGCAGAAGGAGTAAGACACAGATGAATGGTAAGCTTTTGAAAGCTGCGCTCTGTTCCGCAGCCGTGACACTGGAAAAGAACAGAAAAGCTGTTGATGAATTGAATGTGTACCCCGTTCCCGATGGTGATACCGGTACAAATATGTCCATGACGCTCTCCGCTGCAAGACGTGAGCTGATGGTCATGTCCGATGACGCGACCGTTTCCGAAGTCGCTGACCGTGCCGCTTCTGCTATGCTGCGCGGCGCAAGAGGAAACTCCGGCGTTATCCTCTCCCTGCTGTTCCGCGGATTCTCCAAGGGACTTGCCGGTATGGAAACGGCAAAGGGTGCAGACCTTGCCAATGCACTGGAAATCGGTGTGCAGGCTGCCTATAAATCCGTTATGAAGCCCACTGAGGGTACGATTCTCACCGTTGCAAGACTCGGCGCACAGCAGGCACAGCTGACCGCGCGTGAAACAGAGGACGTTGTCGCAGTCTGGACGGAAACCTGCCGTGCCGCTGCGGAAGCACTGGAGCAGACACCCGAAATGCTCCCCATCCTCAAAAAAGCCGGCGTTGTTGATGCCGGCGGTAAGGGACTGCTGGTTGTCTGGGAGGCAATGCTCGCCGTAATGCGCGGTGACGCTCCGGCAGAGGTGGAAGCTCCCGAAAAGCCTGAAGCTCCCGTTTCTGCAATTGGCAGAGTGGATCTGGAAGAAGAAATCAATTTCACTTACTGCACGGAATTCATCGTGGAAAAGCACAAGGACTGTCCCGACCCGTTCAAGCTCCGTGCATACCTTGAAACCATCGGCGACTGCGTTGTCGTAGTGGATGATGATGAGATCATCAAGGTGCATGTGCATACTGATACCCCCGGTCTTGCACTCCAGAAGGCTCTGGAATTCGGTTATTTCATCAATGACCCCAAGCCGAAAATTGAAAATATGCGCATCCAACATGCAGGCAGAGTGCGCGAGGCACAGAATGCCGCACAGGATGAAACCTATGTCCGCGCAGAACCGGAAAAGCCGTTCGGCTTTGTTGCCGTTGCAGCAGGCGAGGGATTGGAGAACATGTTCCGCGACCTGGGTGTCGATAATGTAGTACGCGGCGGTCAGACCATGAACCCGTCCACGGACGACATTCTCCGTGCAATTCATGCAACACCGGCACAGAATGTATTTGTACTCCCGAATAATAAGAATATCATCATGGCAGCCGAGCAGGCAGTGGCACTGGCGGACAGAAATGTCTGTGTGCTCCAGACAAGAACCATTCCGCAGGGAATGACTGCGATGATGGCATTTGACGAAACACTCGATGCCGAGGGCAACCGTACCGCAATGACAAAGGCATTCGAGAAAGTATCCACCGGACAGATCACCTTTGCAGCGCGTGATTCCGAGCTGGATGGCACGCCCATTAAGAAGGGCGAAGTCATGGCTCTGGACAATGGCAAGCTCTCCTTTACTGACAAGGACCTCAACCATGCCGCATACCGTCTGACCAAGCGCATGGTGAACAATGATACCGGATTTATCACGGTAATGCATGGTGCGGATGTCAGTGAGGAAACCGCAGAGGAGCTGATTGCACAACTGCAGGCGAAGTTCGGCGACCGCATTGAAGTGATGCTGGTCAATGGCGGACAGCCGGTGTATTACTATATTATTTCTGTAGAGTAAGCCTGTCAAACCTTTTCGGGCGCAGGCTGCGTGAAATTTTGCCGAAAAGATGCGTTGTTAGGCTTAGTGTCAACACGACCTGAATGGGGCAATGTCGTCAACTTTAGGAAAGTTGTGCAAAAATCGCCCACCCCCCTGCCCCCCTCCCAGAGGGAGGGGGGATTAAATCGGGGGCTGCGCCCC
>SVNO01000074.1 GCA_015066845.1 Ruminococcus sp.
CCGCAGCCGGAAGGTCCTACCAGAATGATGAATTCCTTGTCTCTGATTTCGAGGTTTACGTCGGATACAGCTACCACGCCGCCCGGATACTTCTTATAGATTCCTCTCAGTGATAAACTTGCCATTTATTCCAGTCCTCCTATGTGCAAATTTTAAGACACCGTGACTTTTGTTTCGCCACGTTCTTTTTGTCTATTATTATCATACCAAATTATGACGAATTTTTCAATCCGCTATTTACCTAAACTTCATGCACTTCATTTATCGAATATGACGAAAAATCAGTCATAATTCGTTCATATATAGCATCGAAGTTTCCGGATTTCAACATATTTTCAACATCTTTGTGCAATACCGCCACATACCCTCCGGAAGCCAGTTCCGGCGGTAAGATCATGCCGCCGACCGCAACGCGGTGGAGTGTTTCGACATGATTGGAGAGTGCTGCAAACATACGCTTGACCTGATGATACTTTCCCTCATGCAAACAAATCAACGCGTAATCCCCCTTTACAGGGAGGGGCTTTGCCTGTGCCGGCAAACACTGCGTACCATCGCCGAGCGTCAAGCCTTCCGCAAGCCTTGCGGCATCCGCAGGGGTGCAGGGCTTTGCAAGCCGGACGAGATAATACTTGGGCACATGGCTTTTGGGAGCGAGCATTCTGTGCGCTAAATCGCCGTCATCGGTGAGCAGAACCAGTCCCGTGCTATCCACATCGAGTCTGCCGGCAGGGAACAAGCCTTTGACGCGCAGCTCTCTGGGGAGAAGCTCCAGCACAGTCCGGTGCATTCTGTCCTCCGTTGCGCAGATATAACCCTGCGGCTTATTGACAAGAAAGCAGACATGGGACTGTCCCACGAGCTTTTTGCCGTACAGCGTCACTTGCTGTACATCGGGGTCAATTTTGCGGCTGCCATCGCATTCTGTCACGCCGTCCACCTGCACTGCACCCTTTTTCAGGATGGATTTGATATCACTGCGCGAGTGGGGGGTACGGTTTGCAAGGAGCTTATCGAGTCTGAGCTGAGCCATAAAGCCTCCGTTCTGCACTGTACGTCCTTTGCATATACTGAACGGAGTACAGCCGAATCACAACGTTCAGGAGGTCATCCATGAAACGCTATCTGAAATACTTTCTCATTGCGCCGCCGCTTCTGTTATGTGCGGCAGCAGTTTGTCTGAGCCATGAATCCGGCAATGCCAGACAGGACATTCCGGCTGCGACATCTGCGCAGCGGACGCAGTGGCTTGCCATGCAGGGAATTTCCGCACAGGAGATTCATGCGCAGCAGGTTACGATTCCGGCAGAATTTACCGGCAGCTATGCGGTTTACGCGGCATTGCAGGACGTGCAGGAGCTTCCGCTTGCTGTCCATGCAGGGGAATGCGCAACCTGCATCACCTATCAGGTGACGGAGCGCGAGCCGCTGTTATATGCAGAGCTGCTGATTGCGGACGGTGTGCTCATTGGTGCGCAGTGCTACCATCCTGAGGAGGGTATCACGCTGACCATGCAGGGTGCACCGTTTACGCCGGAGAAAAACGGGGAGTGCTGACATTAAAACAATACGCAGATTTTCGAGCAGAAATTTCATGCAGGATGCGTGAAATCCTGCCGAAAAGATGTGTTGTTAAGCTTAGTGTCAACGCGACTTATTTGAATGCAATAAAGAGCTTGCCGATAAAGGGCAGGTATCTTGCCTTTCCCTGCAGTGCGCTGATGAGCAGGAACAGGAATGCTGCAATCTGCACCAGACTGATTATTCCGCTAATGAGCGCGCCCAGAATCGGGATGAGCAACAGAATTCCGCTTACAACATTCAGAACAACATTAAAAATCAGCAGAATCAAGCCCTGATTCGCATAGAATTTTGCGAATTCTGACTCCTTTGCAGCAACCAGCGGCAGCCAGAACAGAATCGGGATAGTTGCCAGAGCTGCAAACACCTTGTTCGCTTCGATGTCACTCTGAGTGAACATATCACTCACGTCATCCAGCATTTCGTTTTTCATCTGATTGAAATCCATATGTATGCCTCCTTTTTTTAGTCATCGTTTTCCAATGCAGAAATTGCAGCAATGAAGCCGGCAACGTCCTTGAAATCCTGATACACGGATGCAAAGCGGATATACGCGATCGCATCCAGATGGCGCAGGCGTTCGAGGACAATGGAACCGATTTTATCGGAAGTCATCTGACTGTTCCACGATACTGCGAAGCGTTCCTCCACCTCATCGGCGATGGAATTGACCTGAGCAATGGTAACGGGACGTTTTTTGATGGCGTGATAGATACCACCGAGAAGCTTATTGCGGTCGAAGGGTTCAAAGGAGCCGTCGCGCTTGACAACGATCAGGAGTGGAGTTTCCACTGTTTCGTAAGTTGTGAAGCGTTTTTTGCATTGCCGGCACTCTCGTCTGCGCCGTTTTCCGTCCTCAATCGGGCGGGAGTCAATGACCTTCGAGTCCTCATGTCCACAAAAAGGGCACTTCATCCTTGCCACCTCATTCCTTGGGTTCTGCATATTACGATGTACATTATTTATTATACAAAATTTTGCCATCCCTGTCAATGCAGATTTTTCACAATATTACAGCAGGTTTTCGGTGCATTTTTCATATACGGACGTGTTTGTTCATAATTTTCACAGGTTCACAGAAGGATTTTCGTGGTTTTTCTGTTGAAACATGGGGGGTGATTTACATCGGGCTGCGTGTTGCGCTGCGCATCAGCATAGAAAGCATACGATAACTGCTGACAAGGTCGGAGATGCCGCGGAAATTGTCACGGTAGAGTTCAAGAATCACGGAGCTTTCGGGACTGCATCCGGCGAGCAGGTCAAGAAAATTGCGCACACGGAAATTCCCTGTGCCAAGCGGCAGACAATCCCCCTTTTCACCATGGTCACTCAAATGCACATGTATCACGCGGCTGCCAAGCGTGGTCAGTATTTCTTCCGGTGATTCTCCTGCACGGACTGCCTGCTTGATGTCGAGTACAAATTTCGCCTCCGCGCCCATACGCAGTGCAAGTTCACGCAGAAAGCGCAGCTGCCCACTCTGACAGCGCACCACATTTTCCTGCGCTACCGTTATCCCTTCTTCCTTTCCGGTACGGACAAGCTTTGCAAAGCGTTCACAGTACAGATCCACAGGAACAGGGTGCTGTGCATCACTGCCATGAAACACGAAAATTTCTGCACCGAGAGTATGCATCGCTTCAAATGTGCGCTTGTAATAATCCAGCATATCCTCTACACGGCGTTCATAACGTGAAAAGAGCATCATCGGCTCCATGGGGCAGGCAAACGGATGCACACTCTTGCAGGTAACACCGAAACGTTCCATAATATCGGCAAGATTTGCGACAAATGGACGGCGCAGCTCACTTTCGGAATTGAAGAAAATTTCTACATGCGTGATACCGTTGACGGCAAGTTCATAGAGGGATTCTTCCAATAGCTGCGGATACAGACAGGCTGTGGATACACCAGCTTGCATGACAAATTGCTCCTTTCTTGTGGTTTTATTCTTATTATACCACAGATTGCAGGTAATTGCAATCTTCCCCGTGCAGAAAACTCGTTTTTTCGGAGATTCCACAAAAAGATGAACCGCTGCGTGTTACCGCAGCGGCGCATTATTTATTGGGCATCTCTAAAAACCGGAACACGAGCAGAATTTCGTACATGAGTGGCATCAGATGCAAGGAAGAAAATCGCAGGAATACTTGATGTATTGCAAGATTTTCTGACGCGGCAGATGATGTCATTCATAGAAATTCTGCCGTGAGGGAGGTTTTTAGAGGTGCCCTATTAAATCTTTCTCTTTTTCAGTGTCACTGCCATCAGTGCCAGCGTCACTGCTGCTGCACCAATTGCCACCGGAGCTGCTGCGGTTTCGCCCGTATTCGGTGAGCCGGACTTCTTCGCGGTAGTCGTTGCCTTGGTCGTGGCTGCTGTGGTGGTTGTGGTCGCTGCTGTGGTCGTTGTTTCTGTTGTTGTGGTTTCTGTAGTTGTGGTTTCCGTTGTCGTGGTTTCTGTGGTGGTTGTTGTGGTAGTGGTTGTCGTTGTTGTGGTGGTGGTTGTGGTCGTTGTTGTTGTTGTCGTTGTCGTTGTCGTGGTGGTTGTCGTGGTCGTTGTAGTGGTTTCCGTTGTGGTCGTTTCTGTGGTTTCCATGTATGCTGCCATATTTGAGGTTACTTCGGAAGTAGTTTCTGTGGTGGTTGTCGTGGTGGTTGTCGTTGTGGTTGTGGTAGTCGTGGTTGTTGTTGTCGTGGTCGTTGTAGTTGTTGTAGTTGTCGTGGTAGTCGTTGTCGTGGTGGTCGTGGTGGTCGTGGTGGTGGTCGTGGTAGTTTCCGGCGTAGTTGTGGTAGTTGTGGTAGTTGTTTCCGGTGTGGTTGTCGTTGTGGTGGTTGTGGTTTCTGTGGTAGTCGTCGTGGTAGTGGTCGTTGTGGTAGTTGTTGTTGTCGTGGTTGTTGTGGTTGTTGTGGTGGTAGTCGTTGTAGTCGTTGTGGTTGTTTCCGGTGTGGTGGTAGTTGTGGTCGTTGTTGTTTCCGGTGTGGTGGTTGTGGTGGTTGTGGTTGTTTCTGTGGTAGTTTCTATCGGTAATTCCTCAAGAATGGTGGGATTGAAGGAAGAATAACCGAACTGGATACCGCCGGCGAAGGAATTTGCAATGGTCGCGCCGGCTACATGTCCGCCCTCCTCACCGGTTGCATCTGCATCGGGAGCGAGTGTAGAACCCTGAATAGAGCCGGAATAGAAAAAGCTCTTTGCATCGGGGAGATTATACAGAATCGGCATATTCTCGCCGCTTGCATGGACGAGATTACCGTCATTGTCATAGACATTCACATTGGTAGCAGGCATATTCACATGCTCACCGGGAACATTGATAACCAGATACGCACCTTCGGGCATATAGACTTTCAGTTCCAGATAGCCGTCGTTGAATATTTCCGCTGTCTCTGCATCCAGATTCAGCACATTCAGGTTCGGGTCGGTACCGGTCACGTTCCAGCCTAATCTGTAGTACTGGTTGATTTCGAGTGTTGCATTTTCCTCGGATTCTGCAAGCATTTTGCTTCTTTCGCGCAGCAGTGCAAATTCCTCGTCAAAGTCGATCAGCTGACCTTCGTACAGCTCACAGCTGCCGAGTTCATGGTATTCCGTAATCAGCGTATCAACATTTTCCGCACTGCCGACAACGAATTTTTTACCATTGGGCTGGAAATTCGTGAGGGTATCGCCGCCGACAACCACCTGTGCAGCGTCGAATTCCTTGGGCAGCTTTGCACCGACAGAATAATTCTCCATCTCGCCGATATTTGCATTACCGCCTGCGGCAAGTCTGCCCTCACAGTCGGAGCCGTTCGCGTCAAAATCCCCGCGCAGAAAGACGGAAAACTGTGATGCTACGCCAAGATAGTACTCTTCCGGATCGTCGATACCGATGAGCACGTCACGGTTTTTGTCGGTGATGGCATAGGTGCCGTTTTCGTTACGTTCGGAATGTGCTACAAACATCGGCTGAACCAGACTCAGGCTCAGCAATCCGGTCAGACCGAGTGCCAGCAGCAATCTCTTTTTTCTCATTTTCGGTTTCCTCCTTGTTTTTTTCATTTTTTCGGCATAAATTGATACCGCACATGGCTCACGCAGTATCTCTCATTTTTATTATAGCACAGTTTTTCTCACAAATCAACTGGCGAATTTAACAAAAGATTCATAATTTTTTCAGAAAAAATATACGGGTGTATTGATAGATTTTTGCTGATATATGGGGAAAATGAGGAAATACCGGATATTCGAGGTCACAGACTGTTCATTTTTGCGGTTGTCTTTTCTTGCGGTAATAATCGGGTAACTCAGGGGGATACTTAGTGGAAATGGCTATTTTCTGGGAAAAGTTTGTTTTTCGCTGTATAGGAAAGGTGATTATTCCGGAGGAATTTCCCCTATCATTGACGCTACCCCCTCCGATGGGGAGGGGGTAGGATAGCCGATGCTCAACCGCAGGCGTTCTTTGTGCGGTATTGCCTGTATGCACTTAAAAAATATCCTTCTTACTCTTAATATACCTGCGAATCAGAATCACAATGATCATTACAAGACACACCACAAGAAAGACCGGTGCAAGCCATTTGTTGACCGTTTCTTCTTCGGCGGACTTCATTTCCGTCCACAGATCCTGCATCATCTGGTTCGCTTCATTCGACAGATTCACAAATACTGTGGTGCGCTCTGCAATGAATTCTGAATCAGGATAGGATACCGGATCGTTCTGTACATCCTCCGAAAGCATCTCAAATGCCGCGGAATGCGGTGTGGAATAACAAATGTAATCAATGTTCGCAAATGCAATGTCAGGCTCACACATGAAGTTGATGTACATTTCCGCCGCTTCTTTCTGCTTTGCACAGGTCGGTATGCACATTGCGTCTACAAACAAATTCGTGCCGCTTGCAGGTACTACGAAATTCAGCGAGTCATTCTCTGCCATGATCGTCAGCGCGTCACCGGCATAATACGGCGCGATCAGTGCGTCGCCTGCACCCATCTTATCGAAAATCTCATCCATGACATATGCCTGTACTACGCGTTTCTGCTCCTTGAGCTTTTCGGCACAGAGCTTGAGTTCATCCGGATTTTCTGTGTTGATCGAATACCCCAGCATGGACTCTGCAATCATGAATGCGTCACGGGGATTGTCAAACATCAGGATTTGGTCGAGATAGGTTTCATCCCAGAGAATGTCCCAGTCGATGTCCTCAGGATTGCGGTCAATGACTGTTTCATCATAGATGATGCCAACCGTGCCCCATGTGTACGGTACACTGTAGGCATTTTCCGAGTCGTAGGCAAGGTTGCGGAAATTGTCCATGATATAGCCGAAATTTGGGATGTTCTCAAAATTCAGTTTCTGCACCATGCCCTCTTTGATCATCTTGCTGATCATGTAGTCAGAGGGGATGATGATGTCATAGGTCGCGCCGCCGCCCTTGAGCTTGGCGTACAGCTCCTCGTTGGTCGAGTAGTTGGTATAGTTGACCTTGATGCCGGTGAGCTTGGTAAATTCCTCGTTGACGTTCAATGTACCCTCATCCGCACCCGTGGAAATGTACTCGCCCCAGTTGTAGACATTGATGGAAATGCCGGCATCCTTGAAACGTGTGTAGTAATTCGGATCGGATACGCTGAGCGTCTGTGCGGCTGATTCACTCTCCTCGGCTTCTTCCACCGGTTCAGCGGCACAGCCGGTCAGCAGTCCCAGCAGTAAAACGGGAATGCACAGCAGGGATAACCAGTTCTGTTTCATACTCACGCCCCCTTATATGTACCGTTTTTCTTTGCGGCTCTTGTTTCAATGATGTTCTTGACAATGAGAACAATGACTACCACAAGGAAAATCAGCGTGGACAGGGCATTGATTTCCGGTGAGATCTTGCGCCTTGTCATGGAATAAATGGTAATGGGCAGCGTTTGCGAGGTAGAACCGCTGGTGAAATAGCTGATCACAAAGTCATCGAGCGAATAAGTAAAGGCAATCAGAAAGCCGCTGACAATACCGGGCATGATTTCCGGCAGAACGACTTTTTTGAACGCCTGAAACGGACTGCATCCCAGATCCTGCGCCGCTTCGCAGAGATGGGGGTCCATCTGCTTGAATTTCGGCATGATATTGAGGATGACATACGGCACGTCAAAGGTGATATGCGCGAGCAGGAGCGTGACAAAGCCGAATTCAAGGTGCATACGCGCTGCAAAGAATACAAAGAGGAGCATGAGCGATACACCGGTGACGATTTCGGGGTTGATGATGGGCATATTGGTGATGTTCATGATAACGGCTTTGGGGAGTTTGCGCATACTGTTGATGCCGATCGCCGCCAATGTGCCGAGAATGGTGGAAATCACACTGGTGAGAATGGCAATGATAATGGTATTGATGAGGGAGGAGATGATAATGTCATTGTTGAACAGGCGGACATACCAGTCGAGTGTAAAGCCGCTGAATACGGAACGGCTCTTGCTTTCGTTGAACGAAAAGACAATGAGCACGAAAATCGGGACATACAGAAAGAGCATGACCAGAACGAGATAGAGATTAGCCAGTTTTTTCATCTGCACCCTCCTTAAATCAGTACTTGGTCATCGGGGCTGAACTGGTTCATGACCGTCATGATCAGCAGGATAATGACCATGAGCACGAGCGAAATTGCCGCGCCGAGGTGGGGGTTGTAGGCATTGCCGAGGAACTGCATTTCGATGAGGTCACCGATGAGCAGATTAGAACCGCCGCCGAGCATACGGGAGATGATGAACGTGGAAATTGCCGGTACGAACACCATGGTAATGCCGGAGGTGATGCCGGGGACGCTCAGGGGTACAATGACACGGAACAGGGTGTTCCAGAAATTACAGCCAAGGTCGGTTGCGGCTTCAATGACGCTCTTGTCAATTTTCACCATGACCGAATACAGGGGAAGAATCATAAAGGGCAGGTAATTGTAGACCATACCGAGCACCACTGCGCCGGAGGTATTGATGAGCTTGAACGGCCCCATTCCCACAAGGCTGAACAGGTAGTTGATGATACCGTTATTGCCAAGCAGCGTCATCCATGCATAGGTACGCAGGAGAAAGTTCATCCACATCGGGAGCATGACGATCAGGAGCATTGTCCCCTGCTTGTGCTTGTCCATGCGCGAGAGGATGAATGCGAGGGGGTATGCCATCACCAGACAAATCACGGTTGCGATGAGGGCAAGCCAGATGGAACGCACGAAGATATTGGCATACTGTCCGACATCGGACACATACTGTATCGTCAGCTGTCCCTCGTCATTGGTGAGGGCGAAATACCCGACCATGAGCAGCGGAACGAGAATGAATACGACCATCCACACAAGATAGGGCGCGGCAAAAATTTTCATCTGTTTCATGTTCATTCCTCCGCTTTTTTCATAATGTGAATATCGAACGGGTCAAAGGTCATGCCGACCATTGCGCCAACCGGCTCTGCCTTGGTGGAATGGATGATCCACTTATGGTCAACGCCGTCCACGACCATTTCATAGTGCACACCCTTGAATACAACGGATTCGACAATACCGGTGAGCTTTGCGCCCTCTGCCGGAATGACCTTAACATCCTCCGGACGGATGACAACGTCCACGGTTTCATTGGGAGAAAAGCCCTTGTCCACACATTCAAACTGTCTGCCGGTGAATTCCACCACGCAGTCCTTGGGCATATGTCCGTTAACGATATTGCTTTCACCGATGAAGTCCGCAACAAAGGCATTCACAGGTTCATTGTAAATATCCGTGGGAGAGCCGATTTGCTGAATTTCGCCGCCGTTCATGACAACAATGCGGTCGGACATCGTGAGTGCTTCTTCCTGGTCATGGGTGACATAGACGAAGGTCAGCTCCATTGCCTGCTGGATCTTGCGCAGTTCCGTCTGCATTTCCTTACGCAGTTTCAGGTCAAGTGCGCCAAGCGGTTCATCCAAAAGGAGCACCTTGGGCTGGTTGACCAGTGCACGGGCGATGGCAACGCGCTGCTGCTGACCGCCGGAAAGACGGTTGACAGTGCGCTTTTCAAAGCCCTTGAGATTGACAAGCTCCAGCATTTCGCCGACACGCTTGAGAATCTCCTTTTCGGGGAGCTTTTTGACGCGCAGACCGAATGCAATATTTTCATAGACATTCAGGTGGGGAAAGAGGGCATAACGCTGGAATACGGTATTGACGCTGCGTTTATGGGGCGGCAGTCCGTTGATGCGTTTTCCCTCAAAGAGGACATCGCCGCTGGTCGGCTCAATAAAGCCGGCAATGATGCGCAGCGTGGTGGTTTTTCCGCAGCCGGACGGGCCTAAAAAGGTGACAAATTCCTTGTCCTTGATGTCCAGACTGATGTTTTTCAGGATGCGCTCACCGTCCTCAAATTCCACGATGATGTCTTTCAGGCTGACAATATTCTCCATGGTACATGTTCCTTTCAGAGAAACGGAAATTCCGACAGAATCCGACATTTCTCAGTAATATCAATTCAATGGGAAAAAGCATTCCCATAAGGGCATCTCTAAAAACCGGAACACGAGCAGAATTTCGTACACGAGCAGTAACAGCTGCAAGGAAGAAAACCGCAGGAATACTTGATGTATTGCAAGGTTTTCTGACACAGCAGATGTTGCTGCGAGTAGAAAT